>DAIRFU010000195.1:5533-10726 GCA_036794935.1 Kofleriaceae bacterium
CAATGCGGCCAATGCGGCCAATGCGGACAATGCCGGCGAGACGGGCCACGCGGTGGGGGCGGGGACGCCGGCACCGCACGCGATCGATGTCGCATCCGGCTGGCGGCTCACCGTCGAGCCGAACCCTCGCAGGCTCGCACGCGCCGCCGCCTCGGCGCACGACATCGCGCGTGCGTTCGTGATCCGCTTCGGCATCGTCGGCGCGATCGCGCTCGCCGTGGCCGTGCTCGTGCTCGCGCTCGTGCTGCGCGCGGAGCAGCTCGCACGCGAGCGCAGCCAGTTCGCCGCAGCCGCCGCCCACGAGCTGCGCACACCGCTCGCCGGTCTGCAGCTCTACGGTGACATGCTCGCCGACGGGCTGGGTGATCCGGGCAAGGTCCGCGACTACGCGCGACGGATGAGCGAGGAGGCGTCGCGGCTCGGCCGCGTCGTGTCGAACGTGCTCGGCTTCTCGCAGCTCGAGCGCGGCAACCTCAGCGTCGACGCGCAGCTCGGCCCGCTCGGCACCGCGCTGCGCGAGCTCGCCGAGCGCGCCGAGCGCGGCCTCGACCGCGCCGGCGCCGCGCTCGAGCTCGACGTATCGCCCGAGCTGCGCGCCCGCTTCGATCGCGACGCACTCGCCCGCATCATCGGCAACCTGCTCGATAACGCGGAGAAGTACGCGCGCGGCGCCGGCGACCGCACGATCCGGCTCGCGGCGCGCGAGCGCGACGGTCACGTCGAGGTCAGCATCGAGGACCGCGGGCCCGGTGTCGCCGACCGCACGAAGCTGTTCCGCGTGTTCGAGCGCGGCCTGACCGCCGATGGCCCGGCGGGCCTCGGCCTCGGTCTCGCGCTCTCGCGGTCACTCGCGCGCGCGATGGGGGGCGACCTCGTGCACCGGCCGGCCGACGGGGGTGGCGCACTGTTCGTGCTCGAGCTGCCGCGCGCGTGATCGCTACTTGAAGTTGTTCTTCGCCTCGCGGCGGGCGGCGAACTCGCCGGCATCCTTCGCGAGCAAGAACGGGTTCGTCGCGCGCTCCTCGGCGATCGTCGATGGCGTCGACGGTGCGGTGACGGTCGCGAGCCGCGCCGCGATCGCCTGGCTCGCGGGGTCGACGTGGGCGGCGAACTCGAGGTTCGCGGCGGTGTACTCGTGGCCGAAGTACACGCGCGTCGTCGGCGGCAGTGCCGCGAGCTTGTTCAGCGACGCGTACATCATCTCGGGCGTGCCCTCGAACACGCGGCCGCAGCCGGCGGCGAACAGCGTATCGCCGGTGAACACCGCGCCGTCGCCGTCCTCGATCCAGTAGCTGATCGCGCCGAGCGTGTGGCCGGGGTTGTGGAGGATCTTCGCGCGCAGATCTCCGAGCTCGACGACATCGCCCTCGTCGACGAGCTTCGTCACCTTCGGGACACGCGCGGCATCGCTTCGGTGGGCGACGACCTCGATCGAGGGATGCGCGGCGACGATGCCCTCGACGCCGCCGACGTGGTCCCAGTGATGGTGGGTCAACCAGATCGCCGCGGGTGACACGCCCTCACGAGCGATCACGTCGAGAACCGGCGTGTGCACGCTCGGGTCCACGATCGCGGCGTAAGTTCCTTCGATGACAAGGTAAGCGTAGTTGTCAGCGAGGCACGGAACGGGGAGTACGCGCATGTAGGAAATGCTACGCCCTCGCGAGCCGAGTGTGTATAACCCGCGACCATGCGAATCGGCATCGGCTTGGCGTTGGTGATCGTGATCGGGTGCAATCCGCAGCGCGAGGACGCGCAGGGGACTCCCGACGCGTACGAAGGCAACACGAACTGCACCGGCCTCGAGTGCCAGATCGTCGACTGCGAGCGGATGGGCATGCCGCCGACGACGCTGTCTGGAACCGTGTTCGCGCCGAACGGCACGCTCGCGCTCTACGGCGCGACCGTCTACATCCCGCAGCTCGATCCAGGGCCCTTCCACGACGGTGTCGAGTGCACGCAGTGCATGGACCAGCTCCCGGGCGGCGCCATCGCGAACACGTCGAGCGACACCACGGGCGCGTTCCAGCTCTCGAACGTGCCGTCCGGCACCGATGTCCCGCTGTTCATCACGATCGGCAAGTGGCGCCGCAAGACGTCGATCCCGTCGGTCCTGCCATGCCAGGACAACCCGCTGCCGGCCACGATCACGTCGCTGCCGAGGAACAAGACCGAGGGCGATATCCCGAAGATCGCGATCACGACCGGCGGCGCCGACGCGATCGAGTGCCTGCTGCGCAAGCTCGGCGTGTCGGACGCGGAGTTCACGCCTGACGGAGGTACGGGCCGCATCAACCTCTTCGCGAGCAACGGCGCCAACAAGCTCGCGAACAACACGCCATTCTTGCCGGCCTCGATGCTGTGGGGCGACCTCGACCGCATGAAGCAGTACGACATGATGCTGTTCTCGTGCGAGGGCAGCCCCTATCCGGCTCAGAAGCCGCAGGCGTACATGGACCACCTCAAGGAGTATGCCGACATGGGTGGCCGCGTGTTCCTCGAGCACTATCACGCGATCTGGATCGACGGCGAAGACGGCGTGCCGACGCACGCGCCGGCGGTGTGGCCCGAGGTCGCGACCTGCGATGCCGACGGGTACGACATGGGGACCGGCGTGATCGACGAGATCAACAACCCCAAGGGCACCGCGTTCGCGCAGTGGATGACCGCCGTCGGGGCGTCGGCGACGCCCGGCACGGTGGCGATCAACGACAGCCGCCAGTCGTGCAGCGCGATCGACAGCACGAGGGCCGAGCGCTGGGTCTACATGAAGATCGGCAGCGTGGATTATCCGCAGAACTTCCAGTTCACGACGCCACTCGAGGCGCCGAAGGAGGAGCGCTGCGGCAAGATCGTGTTCTCCGACATGCACGTCGCCTCGGGCTCGACCTCGAGCTCCGGCACGCCATTTCCGATGGGGTGTAGCACCGGCGCCATGTCGCCGCAGGAGAAGGCGCTCGCGTTCATGCTGTTCGACATCGCGACCTGCGTCGGCCCGCTGTTCTAGGGGGCGCCGAAGCACGCTCTGCGCCACGGTCGCACGACGCGGTGCGCACTCTGCGCTACGGTTCGCGGCATGACGATGACCGCGATGGTCTTGCGCGAGCACGGCGGCCCCGAGGTGCTGCGGCTCGAGCAGCTGCCGATCCCCGAGCCCGGGCCCGGCGAGGTGCGCGTCCGGATCCGCGCGATCGCGCTGAACCATCTCGACATCTGGGTGCGCAAGGGCGGCCCGGCATTCAAGCTCGAGTACCCGCACCGGCTCGGCTCCGACATCGCCGGCACGATCGACGCGGTCGGCCCGGGTGCGCGCGCCGAGGTGGGCGGCAAGGTCGTCGTCCAGCCGGGGCTCTCGTGCATGCGCTGCGCGGCGTGCCTCGGCGGCCACGACAACCTGTGCCGCTACTACAAGATCCTCGGCGAGAACACGCAGGGCGGCTATGCCGAGTACATCGTCGTGCCCGACGTCAACCTCGCGCCGTATCCCGAGCGACTGACGTTTCCGCAGGCAGCGGCCTCGATCCTGACGTTTCTCACCGCGTGGCAGATGGTCGTCCACAAGGCGCGCGTGGCGCCGGGCGAGACGTTGCTCGTCCAGGGTGCGGGCTCGGGCATCGGCGTCGCCGCGATCCAGATCGGCAAGCTGTTCGGCGCGCGCGTGATCGCCACCGCGAGCACCCGGGCCAAGCTCGAGCGGGCGCGCGCACTCGGTGCCGACGTGACGATCGACTACACGACGCAGGACTTCGTCGCCGAGTGCAAGCAGCTCACCGGCAAGCGCGGCGTCGACGCGGTGATCGAGCACGTCGGCGGTGACGTGTTCGCGGCGAGCATCCGCGCGGTGAGAAACGGCGGCCGCGTGGTGACCTGCGGCGCGACGGCGGGCTTCCACCCGGCGATCGACCTGCGCCACATCTTCTTCCGTCAGGTCGAGGTGCTGGGCTCGACGATGGGCAGCAAGGCCGACCTGCTCGCGGTGCTCGGCCACATCGCGGCGGGGCGGCTCGAGCCAGTGGTGCACGAGGTGCTGCCACTCGCGCGCGCGGCCGACGCGCATCGCCTGCTCGAAGAGCGGCGCGCGTTCGGCAAGGTCGTGCTGGAGCCGTGATGCTGGCACTCTCGGGCCTCGGCAAGGACTACGGCGCGCGGCGCGCGGTCGACGTGATCGATCTGGAGGTCGCGCGCGGCGAGATCCTGGGCTTGCTCGGCCCCAACGGCGCCGGCAAGACGACGACGATCTCGATGGTGTGCGGCGTGGTGACGCCGACGCGCGGCACGGTGACGATCGGCGGGCTGTCGCTCGCTCGCGAGCCGTACGCCGCCAAGGCGAAGCTCGGTCTCGTGCCGCAGGATCTCGCGCTCTACGAGGAGCTCGACGCGAGCCAGAACCTGCGCTACTTCGGCGCGCTGTACGGGCTGTCCGGCAAGCGGCTCGCGCAGCGCGTCGCGTGGGCGCTCGACGTCGTCGGCCTGACCGAGCGTGCGCGCGAGCCGGTCAAGCGGTTCTCCGGCGGCATGAAGCGGCGGCTCAACATCGCCGCCGGCCTGGTCCACGAGCCCGAGCTGCTCGTGCTCGACGAGCCGACGGTCGGCGTCGATCCGCAGAGCCGCAACCACATCTTCGAGGTCGTGCGCACGCTGCACGCGCATGGCACGACGGTGGTCTACACGAGCCACTACATGGAGGAGGTCGAGGCGCTGTGCGACCGGGTCGCGATCATGGACGCCGGCCGCATCGTCGCGCTCGGCACGGTCGCCGAGCTGGTCGCGAAGCACGCGGGCAAGGGTATCGACCTCGAGCTCGGCGGCGATATCGAGGCGGCGGCCCGCGCGGCCGAGGCCCACGCCACCGTGGAGCGCACCGGCGCCGGGTTGCGCGTCGTGCCGGCGGCCGGGCTCGCGCCGGTGATCGCCGCGATCGAGGGGGCCGGCGTGACGATCGCGGGCATCCGGTCGCGGCAGGGCAACCTCGAGACCGCGTTCCTCTCGCTCACGGGCTACGCGCTGCGCGACCGCGAGGAGGCAGGATCGTGATCGGCGCGACGATCAAGAAGGACACGTGGCTGCTGCTGCGCGACCGCGGCCGGCTGCTGATGCTGTTCGCGATGCCGCTCGTGTTCATCGTCGTGTTCGGCTCGATGTTCAAGTTCGGTCCCGACGAGGGCAAGCCGCGCGAGATCGCGATCTGGCACG
>DAIRFU010000196.1:0-10723 GCA_036794935.1 Kofleriaceae bacterium
GTAGTCCGTTCCAGGTAATGACACCATCGACATCGGCGTCGATCGTGGGGTTGTACGCGAGACCGATCCGGGGACTCATCCGACCGCCAGCTCGTCGAAGCGTGCTAGCCAAGCCGGATCCAGATCGGCGTTCGTGTGGTCCTCGCGCGCGGGCACTTCGAGGTGGAACAGAAATTCCCGGTTACCCGCCGGTCCCACGAGTGGCGACGCGATCGCGATCATGAGCCACGTGCACAACAACGGGGTCGGAGTCGCCGGCGTCTACACGTTCGAGGTCGCGGAGACCAAGGTGACCAAGACGATGTCGCTCGCGAAAGCGCAGCAGTTTCCGCTTCAGCTGTCGATCGAGCCCACCGATTAGCCAGTACCCGCCCCGATCGTGGTCCCCTACACTTCAGGAAGCCCATGCTGTCACCCGAGCTCCAAGCCACGCTGCAGCGCGCCGTCGATGACGTCCGAGGCCGCAGGCACGAGTACCTGACGCTCGAGCACCTGCTGCTCAGCGTCCTCGACGATCCGAGCGGCGCCGATATCATCGTCAAGTGCGCCGGCGACGTCGAGAAGCTGCGCGGTGACCTCGAGCGGTTTCTCGAGGAGCAGGTCGAGGAGCTACCGGACGGCGAGGAGTCCGGGCCGGACCAGACGCTCGCGTTCCAGCGCGTGCTGCAGCGGGCCGCGATGCACGTGCAGGCCGCCGGCCGCTCGCAGATGACGACCGGCAACGTGCTGGCCTCGATGTTCCGCGAGCGCGACTCCCACGCGGTCTACCTGCTCGAGAAGCAGGGGATCACGCGCTTCGATGTCATCAACTACATCTCGCACGGCGTGTCGAAGGTCGAGGCCGCCGGGCCCGTGGTGCCGCGCACGCGCGGCGTCGACGACGACGGCCAGGACGACCAGAAGATCTCGAACCCGCTCGAGAGCTTCTGCGTCGACCTCACCCAGCGCGCGCGCGACGGCAAGATCGACCCGCTGATCGGCCGCGCCGACGAGCTCGAGCGGATGATCCAGGTGCTGAGCCGGCGGCGGAAGAACAACCCGCTGCTGATCGGCGAGCCCGGCGTCGGCAAGACGGCGCTCGCCGAGGGGCTCGCGCTGCGCATCATCGACAAGCAGGTCCCCGAGACGCTGCACGACGCGAAGGTCTACTCGCTCGACATGACGGCCGTGCTCGCGGGCACGCGCTATCGCGGCGACTTCGAGGAGCGGCTCAAGGCCGTGATGAAGGTCCTGATCGGCGATCCGAAGGCGATCCTGTTCATCGACGAGATTCACAACATCATCGGCGCCGGCGCGACGAGCGGCGGCACGATGGACGCGGCGAACATCCTCAAGCCGCCCCTGTCCAACGGCGAGCTCAAGTGCATCGGCTCGACCACGTTCAAGGATTACCGGCAGGCGTTCGAGCGCGACCGCGCGCTGTCGCGCCGGTTCCAGCGCATCGACGTCGGCGAGCCCACGGTGGCCGAGGCGATCGAGATCCTCAAGGGTCTCAAGTCTCGCTACGAGGAGCACCACAACGTCACGTACACCGACGCGGCGCTCAGCGCGGCGGTCGAGCTGTCGGCGCGCCACATCAGCGGCTCGCACCTGCCGGACAAGGCGATCGACGTGATCGACGAGGCCGGCGCGAAGGTGCGGCTGATGCCGGCCGATCAGCGGCCTGCCGAGATCCGGCCGAGCTTGATCGAGGACGTCGTCGCGAAGATCGCGCGGATCCCACCGCGCTCGGTCTCGACGCAGGACAAGACCAAGCTCGCGAACCTCGAGACCGAGCTCAAGCGCCTCATCTTCGGCCAGGACCCGGCGATCGAGCAGCTCGCGACGGTGATCAAGCTGTCGCGCGCGGGCCTCGGCAACCCGGACAAGCCGACCGGCAACTTCCTGTTCGCGGGACCGACCGGCGTCGGCAAGACCGAGCTCGCGAAGCAGCTCGCGAGCGTGATGGGGATCGAGTTCATCCGCTTCGACATGTCCGAGTACATGGAGAAGCACACCGTGTCGCGGCTGATCGGCGCGCCGCCCGGCTACGTCGGCTTCGACCAGGGCGGCCAGCTCACCGACGCGATCAACAAGAATCCGTACTCGGTCGTGCTGCTCGACGAGATCGAGAAGGCGCACCCCGACATCTACAACATCCTGCTCCAGATCATGGATCACGCGACGTTGACCGATAACAACGGGCGCAAGAGCGACTTCCGCAACGTCATCCTCATCATGTCGAGCAACGCCGGTAGCCGCGAGATGGCGCAGGGCCGCATCGGCTTCGGCGACAGCATCGCCGACAGCAAGGAAGGCAAGAAGGCGCTCGAGCGCGTGTTCACACCCGAGTTCCGCAACCGGCTCGACGCGACCGTGTTCTTCGGCGCGCTGCCGGTCGAGGTGATCCGCAAGGTGGCCCGCAAGTTCCTCGACGAGCTCGAGGGCCAGCTGCAGGAGAAGAAGGTCTCGCTCGAGGTCAGCCCGGCGGCGCTCGACTGGTTCGTCGAGCACGGCTACGACAAGGCGATGGGCGCGCGGCCGATGGCGCGGCTCGTCCAGAGCACGCTCAAGGCGCCGCTCGCGAACGAGATCCTGTTCGGCAAGCTCGTCCACGGCGGCGTCGCGCACGTCGACGTCAAGGCCGGCGAGATCGACGTCACCTGCGAAGCGAACGAAGCGCCGGAGACCTAGGCGGCGCGCGGTAGCGCGTTGTCGACGATCTGGCGCGCGACACTGCCGAGCTGCGTCGCGAAGCTGCCCGTGTTGTACGGCTGGCCGTAGCGCTCGCAGATCGCACGCACCTTCGGCGCGAGCTCGGGGTAGCGCGCCGCCGGCAGGTCGGGGAACAGGTGGTGTTCGATCTGGTGGCTGAGGTGGCCGGTCATGACATGGAACGCGTGGCCGCCCTCGATGTTCGCCGAGCCGCCGAGCTGGCGCAGGTACCAGGCACCGCGGCTCTCGTCGCTCGCCTGTTCCGCCGTGTACAGCTGCACGCCCTCGGGGAAGTGACCGCAGAAGATGACGCCGAACGTCCACAGGTTGCGCGTGAGGTTCGCGAGCAGGTTGCCCGCGAACACGCGCGGCGCGTTCCACAGCGCGAGCGCGGGGAACACGACGTAGTCCTTGCCGAGCTGCCACGCGGCCTTGCGCAAGAACGGCCGTGCGCGCCGGCCGAGCTCGCCGAGGGACTGGCGGCCGGCGGTGGTGTCCTCGATCCGCAGGTCGTGCAGGCCGACGCCCCACTGGAACAGCACCGCGAGCAGGGCGGCGCCGAGCGGCTGGACGAGGTGGCGCGGGTACCAGCGCTGGGCGGTGTTGACGCGCAAGAACGTGTAGCCGATGTCGCGGTCGCGCCCGAGCACGTTCGTGAACGTGTGGTGCTCGAAGTTGTGCGAGTGCCGCCAGTCGTCACCCGTGCACACGTTGTCCCATTCGTACGTGCGCGCGTCGAGCTCCGGATCGCCGGTCCAGTCGTACTGGCCATGCATCACGTTGTGGCCGACCTCCATGTTCTCGAGGATCTTCGACGCACCGAGTGCGGTGGCGCCGAGGACGAACGTGAGCGGGCCGATGCCGAGGTGGAGCAGCGCGCGGCCGCCGACCTCGGTGTAGCGGACGAGGCGGATGATCCGCCGGATGTGGTCGACGTCGCGCTGGCCGAGGTCGGCGAGGACCTCGAGGCGGAGGGCGTCGAGCTCGCGGCCGAACGCGTCGACCTCCGAAGCGGTGAGCTGTCTGGGGTGCATGAGAGTTCCTTTCAGAGCGCGAGCTCGAGATCCGAGCGCGCGGCAGAGACGCAGAGGCGGATGTCCTGGTCGGGTTCGCTCGACACCGCGCCGGTCACGAGATCGACGGTGGTGCCGGTGCGCTTGCGGCAGCGGCACGAGTTGCAGATACCCATCCGGCAGCCGTGCGCCGGGCGCTCGCCGGCGCGCTCGAGCTCGGCGAGCAGCGGCGCGGCGCCGGTCACCGAGACGCGGCGGCCGCGGAGCTGGATCGCGTGCAGCGTGGCCATGGCGGGGGATCCGGCCGCATCGCGCGGTGGTGCGAGTGGTGCGAGTGGTGCGGTCACGAAGCGCTCGTGATGGACCGGCGCGCCGGCACGAGCCGCGACGTCGGTGACCAGGTCGAGCAGACCGGGCGGCCCGCACACGTAGGCCTCGCGGCGGGCGAGGTCGGGGACGAGCGTCGCGAGCCGCGCGGCGGAGAGCCGGCCGTCGCGCTCGTCGCGGTGTGCGATCACGTAGAGGCCGGGCGCGCGGCTCTCGATCGCGGCGAGCTCGGCCGCGAAGAGGGCGTCGCGGTCGCCGCGTGCGGCGTGGAGGACGACGACGCGCGGCGTGCGGCCGGGACCGCGCAGCTCGCCGCGGGCCGCCAGGTCGCGCACGATCGCGACGATCGGGGTCATGCCGCTGCCGCCGCCGACGAGCAGCAGCGGCCGCGCGCCGCCGACCACGAAGTCGCCGGCCGGCTCGCCGATCGCGAGCGTGGTGCCGGCCCGCACGTGTGCGTGCAGCCAGCCCGACAGCTTGCCGCCGGGCACGCGCTTCACGGTGATCGCGATCCGCCGCGCGCCGGGACGCGAGGCGCCCGACGAGATCGAGTAGCAGCGGCGAACGCGCACGCCGTCGATCTCCGCCTCGACCGGCACGAACTGGCCGGCGAGGTGACCGGGCCAGCGCCGGTCCGGCCGCAGCACGAACGTGCGGGTATCGGCGGTCTCGTCGATGACCTCGAGCACGCGAGCGGCGAGCAGCGTCGCTGCCCCGGGGAGCCGCGGCTGGAGCCGAGCCGGCAGGCCGAGCTCGCGCACCCAGAACGCGGCCTGCCGATCGAGGAACCAGCGCTGCCAGGCTTCGCGTGCGAAGCGGCCGCCGGCGTCGCGGGTGCGAGTCAAGAGCGGTGCGGTGAGTGCGAGCATACAGCCTCCGGGTGGGAACGAGTCGCTAACCTACGCATACGTAACTTACGGTTGCGTAGGTTAGTTGTCAACGCCATTCGCAATGGGCGCGTGAATGGCGCTTCAGGTCGCCATTGCGAGGGCCGTGCCGGGAGCGTCCTTTCGCTTCCGTAACCTACGGTTGCGTACTAATGTGAGTGCATGAGCAGGACTCGGTTATCCGCGAGTGACCGTCGCGCGCAGCTCGTCGAGGTCGGGCGCGCGGTGTTCGCGAAGCGCGGCTTCGAGGCGACGTCCGTGGAGGAGATCGCGGGGCGCGCGAAGGTGTCCAAGCCGATCGTGTACGAGCACCTCGGTGGCAAGGAGGGGCGCTACGCGGTCATCGTCGATCGTGAGATGGAGTACGTCGTCCGCCGGATCACCGAGGCGATCACGCACGGCACACCGCGCGAGCGGATCGAGCAGGCCGCGCTCGCGTTCCTCACGTACGTCCGCGATCAGCCGGATGGCTTCGCGATCCTCGCGCAGGACACGCCGCTGCACGCGGCGAGCAGCGGCGGCATGGCGTCGCTGCTCAACGATGTCGCGGAGCGGGTCGGCGACGTCTTCGCCGCCTCGTTCAAGGCCGCCGGCTACGATCCGCGCTCGGCGCCGATCTACGCGCACGCGCTGGTCGGCATGGTCACGTTCGTCGGCCGCTGGTGGACCGACACCCGCAAGCCATCTGTCGAGGACGTCGCGAACCACCTCGCCGCGCTCGCCTGGATGGGGCTGCGCCACCTGCCCAAGCGCCCGACCCGGCGCAAATGACCGGCGGCTGCGCTTTTTGATGGGGGCTGACCGCTTTTCGTGCGACCCATCCCGCCATGGCGGCTCCTATCGGCATGAAGCGCTTTGCATGGCTCCTCGCAGTGGCCGCATGTGGCGGTAATGGCTCGTCCACCGGCGGGCCCGACGCCAGCTCGGGCGGTGATGACAGCGGGAGCGATGGCGTGGACGCCGCGATGGTCGACGGCGCCACCGGCGATGCCGCCGTCATGCCGCCCTCCGGCTTTGACTTCGACGGCTCCGAGATGACGATCTGCGACGGGGCCTTTCACGCACCGACCCTGGTCGCGGCGGAGGATCGGTTCGTGGTCGGCTGCATGCCGAGCGGCTCGCAGAACGTGATCCCGACCGTGAAGTTCCTGACGCAGGGGGGCGCGCCGGTCGGCGAGGTGTCGCTGTTGACCTCGGACGGCTACTACTACAAGGAGTCGCGGCTGACCCACCACGACGGCAAGTTCCAGGTCGTCTACGAGTACAACTGCGACGACAACGGCAGCTGGCTCGTCGGCTGGGGCTGGGGCTGCATCGAGCTGCGCGAGCTCGACGACACCGGTGACCAGATCGTCGCGTTGCAGTTCGGCGAGACCGGCCACAACGGTCATCCGGTGCTCGACGGCCACGACGACGAGCTCGGCATCGGCTGGGTGAGCTACGACGACGCCTACTTCCGCCGCCTCGGTGCCGATCGCGAGCTGGTCGACGGCCGCGGTGCGAACCTGCTCCTCGGCCCCGATCCGCTGCAGAGCGATGCGCGGTCGGCGGCGCGCACGCAGATCGCGTGGGACGGCGACGGCTACGGCGTGTTCACGATCATCGGCACGCACCTGTACTTCTCGCGCGTCGAGATGGCGGACAACGTGCCGGTCGCGATGAAGGACCTCGGGCCGGCGTACTCGCAGACGTTCTCGGGCGAGCTCTCCGCGGTCTCGGTCGGTGGCACGTACTACGTCGCGTACGACGACACCACGTCGGTCAAGCTCGCCAACGTCGATCGCAACGGCGACATCGTCAAGGCGGTCACCGTGCAGGCCGGCGCGTACCACCAGCCACAGCTCGTCGCGGCGGCCGGCCGGTTCTACGTCGTCACCGAGGACGCGGGCGGCCGCGGCTACGTGACGGTGTTCGACGGCAACCTCGACAAGATCGAGGGCAGCATGATCGGCGGCGGGCTCGGCCGGCTGATGAAGTACCCGACGCTCGCGGTCGACGGCAGCACGTGGGTGATTGCCTATCAGGATGGCCAGGGTGGCAGCGTCAAACTGCAGCGCCTCGTGCCGCTTCCCTGACAAAATGGCAGCCGGGACACGCGAAGAAGTCGCAGGTTGCGCGTAGTTAGCTGTAGCCAGCCCCTGGCATGGCTGGTGTAGGCTCGACCGCGAATGGCGCCCCTGATCGAGCTGGTCGATATCGCGCGCTACTACCAGATGGGCGACGAGCGGATCGCCGCACTCGACGGCGTGAGCTTCGCGGTCGAGGCGGGCGAGATGGTCGCGATCGTCGGTACGTCGGGCTCGGGCAAGTCGACGCTCTTGAACCTGCTCGGCTGTCTCGACACGGCCTCGGCCGGCCGCTACCGGCTCGGCGGGCGCGATGTCCAGGACCTCTCCGACGACGAGCGCGCCGGTGCCCGCAACCAGCAGATCGGGTTCGTGTTCCAGAGCTTCCAGCTGCTGCACCGCGCGACCGCGATCAAGAACGTCGAGTTGCCGCTGGTCTATCGCGGCATGCCGGCCCGCGAGCGCCGCGAGCGCGCGATCAAGGCGTTGACGCGCGTCGGCCTGGGCGCGCGCATGAAGCACAAGCCGTTTCAGCTGTCGGGCGGCCAGCGCCAGCGCGTGGCGATCGCGCGCGCGCTGGTCAGCGAGCCGTCGCTGCTGCTGTGTGACGAGCCGACCGGCAACCTCGACTCGGCGACGACCGAGGACATCATGGCGCTGTTTCATCGGCTGCACGAGGAGAAGCACACGATCCTGATCGTCACGCACGAGCCCGCGATCGCGGCGCGGTGTCCGCGTGCGATCCGGATCTCCGACGGCAAGATCCTCGCCGACGGCCCGGGTGCCGAGGTCGCGCGCGGTGCGGTGTCGGCCGCGATGGCGACACCAGCGCTCGGAGGTGCGGCGTGAGGCGCTTCGTCGCGGTTGCGCTCGGGCTGTCGTGCGCGCTGGCGTGCGCGTGCAACGGCGCCGCCGGCCGGAGCCGCGCGCATGCCGAGGAGCGCGTGCGCACGGCAGCGGTCAAGCGCGGCGACATCGTCGAGCGGGTCGTGCTCGCCGGCACGCTGCACGCGACCTCGAGCGAGGAGCTGCGCACGCCGCGCACGCCGGTGTGGCAGCTGCCGATCCGATGGATGGCCGAGGACGGCGCGACCGTGAAGGCGGGCGAGCGCGCGCTCGAGTTCGACAACTCGGCGTTCACGAGCACGCTGGCCGAGAAGAAGCTGTCGTACCTCGACGCGGTGATGGCGTTCGACACGTTCCGCGACGTCAGCGAGCTCGATCTCGCCCAGAAGCAGTTCGAGCTCGACAACGCGAAGCTGCTGCTCGACAAGGCCACGGTGAAGGCGAACGTGCCGGCCGATCTGCTGCCGGCGCGCACGGCGCAGGAGCGCAAGCTCGAGCAGGAGCGCGCCGAGGTCGCGGTCGAGAAGGCGCAGAAGGAGCTGGTGGCGGCGCGGTCGGCCAACGCGCTCGAGCGTCAGGTCAAGCAGATCGAGCTCGACAAGGCGAAGAGCACGATCGAGGACGCCGAGAAGGCGATCGCCGAGCTCGTGCTGAAGGCGCCGCGCGACGGCATCATCGTCATCGGCGAGCACCCGTGGGAGGGGCGCAAGTTCCAGATCGGAGACACCGTGCAGCCGGGCTGGACGATCGTCTCGCTCCCCGACCTGAGCTCGGGCATGGAGGTGCACGCCGAGCTGTCGGATGTCGATGATGGCCGCGTCATGGTCGGCATGCACGGCACGTGCACGCTCGACGCGTACCCCACCGATGCGATGCCGTGCACGGTCCGCGATCTGATGCCGGTCGCGAGCGGCACGGACGGCAAGTCGCTGCGCCGCGGCTTCGCGCTCGTGTTGACGCTGGAGAAGCTCGAGCAGGATCGGATGCGGCCGGGGATGTCGGTCAAGGTCGAGCTGCGCCGGCCGCCGGTGTCGAACGTCGTCGTCGTGCCGCGCGGCGGTGTGGTCTTCGCCGGCGACAAGGCGCGGGTCCGGCTCGCGAGCGGCGAGCTGCGCGACGTCGAGCTCGGGCCCTGCGACGCCCAGGGCTGCGCGGTCACCAAGGGACTCGCGGAGGGCCAGCTGGTCGCGATCGGAGGCGCGCCGTGAGGCGGGCGGTGCTGGCCCTCGTCCTCGCCGTGGTTGGCGGCTGCAGCCGCGAGCACGGCGAGCTCTCGCTCGTCGACGTCAAGCGTGCCGACCTCGTGATCGGCGTCGAGGTCACCGGCGAGCTGGCGGCCGTCGATTCGCTCGACATCAAGCCACCACCGCTCTACGACACCTGGGACTTCAAGATCGCGAACCTCGCGACCGAGGGAGCGGAGGTCAAGGCCGGCGATCCGGTCGTCGCGTTCGATCCGTCGGAGCAGATGCGTAATCTCGAGAGCCTGCAGAACGACGCCGACGCCGCGAAGAAGAAGCTCGACAAGAAGCGTGACGATGCCGCGCTCGCTCGCAGGGACGAGCAGCTCGCGATCGCGCAGGCCGAGGCGGCGCTCCGCAAGGCCTCGCTCAAGACCACGGGCGAGAAGGACCTCGTCGCGACGGTCGATCAGAAGGTGCTCCAGCTCGAGGAGCAGGTCGCCCGGCTCGCGCTCGACCAGGCGAAGAACAAGGCGGTCCGCGCGGCGAGGTCGGATGCGGCGGAGCTGAAGAGCCTCGTCGAGCACCACGAGTACCTCGTCGGCCGCGTCAACGAGGTCCAGGCGAACATCGGCAAGATGGCGGTCAAGGCATCGCGCGCCGGCACGATCATCTATCCGACGAACTGGCGCGGCGAGAAGAAGAAGGTCGGTGACAGTGCCTGGCGCATGGAGGCAGTCGTCCAGATCGTCGGGCTCGGCAAGATGGTCGGCAACGGCGAGATCGACGAGATCGACATCGCGCGGGTCGCCGTCGGCCAGCCGGTCTCGATCAAGCTCGACGCGCTCCCCGACGTCCAGCTGCGCGGCAAGGTCGAGTCGATCGCGAAGGCCGTCGCGCCGAAGTCGCAGGCCGATCCGAGCAACGTCGCCAAGCTCAAGATCCAGGTCGACGCGCCGCCCGGCGTACCGCTGCGCCCCGGCATGCGGTTCCGCGGCGAGGTCGAGACCGAGCGGCTCGCGGGTGTCGTGCAGGTGCCGGCGGATGCGGTGTTCGTGACGCCGGAGGGGCCGGTCGCGTATCGCGAGAGCGGCGGCGACCTCACGCGCGTCGCGCTGAAGCTCGGCAAGCGCAACGCCAGTGCGATCGAGGTCAAGAGCGGCCTCGCCCCGGGCGATAGGGTGTCGCGCGTCGATCCCGAGAGGAGCGCGCCATGAAGAAGCTCCTGGTGCTCGTCGTGCTCGCGGCGCTCGGCGGCGGCGGCTGGCTGGCCATGCACCGCGGGGCCGCCGCGACCGACGCGGTCCCGACGCACGAGGTACGCCAGGAGGCGTTCGTCCGCCGGGTGACCGCGGACGGCAACCTGCGCGCCGTCAAGGCGACGCCGGTGACCGCGCCGCAGAGCGGCGGTGGGTTCGGCCCGATGAAGATCGCCTGGCTCGCCGAGGACGGTGCGGCGGTGAAGGCCGGCGAGGTCGTCGTCCGCTTCGATCCGACCGAGCCCGAGAAGCAGCTGCGCGACGGCAAGTCCGATCTGGCGGTCGCGTCGGCGAAGCTCGCCGAGGAGCGCATCAAGTCACAGACGGCGGTCGCGGCCCGCGACAGCGCCGCCGATCTCGCCAGCGCCGAGCTCGACCAGCAGCGCAAGTTCCAGTAGAAGGACAAGGAGATCTTCTCGAGCAACACGATCATCGAGTCGGAGATCGACG
>DAIRFU010000197.1:0-10700 GCA_036794935.1 Kofleriaceae bacterium
GGAACTGGCCCGCGCGGGGGCGTTGGGCGTCGCTCACCGTCTCCCGAGCATACACGGCTCGGTTGCGGCCACGACGTGCAGTATTCTTTTCGCTGATGGTCGCGTTCGACCCGATCTCCATCATCGAGCGCTCGCTCGAGAAGGCGACGGACATGGCGGCCTGGTGGGCCCGGATCGCCGAGAGCGTGACCCCGCAACTCGGCCGCGATCACGGGATGTTCGCCTACACGCTGCGGCTCGACCAGCTGCGGCCCACCGGCATCGTCAACCTGGGCGCGGCGCCGGAGATGATCGACGCCACGCTCGAGGGAGCCGAGCGGGCCGACCGCCGGGCAGCGCTCGGGGCGGTCGATCCGGTCGGCCTCTTCTCGTCGAGCGATGTGTTCGGGGAGCTCGAGGGCGAGATGGCACATGGCATCCGCGACTCGTTCGCACTCTCGATCCCCGATGGGGAGGGAGCGATCCACGTCCTCATCGCTCCGTCGCCTCGCCGCGAGCGCGTCGGCGAGGACGCGAAGCTGATCTGGAAGCGGCTCGCGCTACACCTGGGTGCGGGCGTCCGTCTGCAACGCCAGGCCGGAACGCTCGAGGATCCCGAGGTGGAGGCGGTGCTCTCGCCCGACGGGGTGCTGATCCACGCCGAGTCCGTCCACACCGATGCCACGAGCCGCGAACAGCTGCGCGACGCGACGCGACGGCTCGATCGCCTGAGGGGCCGGCGCGGCAGCCCCTGCGCGGCCGAGGCACTCGAGCTGTGGCAGGGCCTCTTGCTCGGCCGCTGGTCGCTGGTCGATCACTTCGATACGGATGGTCGGCACTTCCTGCTCGCGCGTAAGAACGATCCCGATGCACCGGCGCCGCGCCAGCTCACCCGGCGACAGCGGCAGGTCGTGTTCTATGCGTCGCTCGGGTTCGCTCACAAACACACGGGCTACGCGCTCGGGCTGGCGGAGACCACGGTCACGACACACTTGAACCTGGCGCTCGAGAAGCTCGGCCTGCAGAACCGCGAGGAGCTGATCCAGGTCGTCGCCCAGTTCATCGGCGCAACGCGTTCGCCGTGACCGCGCGGCGCGGGCGCTTGGTCAATTCTACGAGTCGGCCGATTGCGATTCCGCATGCCGCTACGCCCATGTTTACTGCGGCGTTGAGACGGAATGGCTGTACGTTGCACGAATGAAGTCGTGGGGTTTCTGGCCCACACGGCGCGCCGCATCGACGAAGGCGCCTTGCCTGCCGGGTATGCAGCGTTCGCGATCGCGTACCACGCGTTCACACTCGAGCTGATCGCGAAGCTGACGTCCGGCGTATTCGAGGATCCGGTGCGGATGAGCGACTTCGTGGTGCGGTTCTGCGCCCGCTACGAGCACGCGCTCGCCGATCGGACTCGATGCGCTGCACCCTGGCGCCTCGCGTTTTCGGTCGCCGACACCACGCCGCGGCCGGTGATCCGGAACCTCCTGCTCGGCGCCAGCGCGCACATGTCCTACGACCTGTGCGCGTGCATCGTCGATCTTCTCGAGGCGCACGATGCCGCCGCGCTCGAGCGAGACGTGCTTGCGATCAATCGCGTCATCGAAGCGGGCATCGCCCCGGTCCAGCGCGCACTCGGGGTGCGCAGCAGTTACGCCGGAATCCTCGCCGGGATCGGTGGGGGGCTCGATGATCTCGTGACGTGGAGAACGTTCTCGCGGTGGCGCCTGGGTGCGTGGCGCGACGCGCTCGCGGTGGTGGCCGGCACGGCGACGCTCCGCGACGTCGAGATGCGCGTCGCGCGCCGCGGACGCGTGCTCCGGCGCCTACCCCTCTGATCTCGCTCGCACTCACACGCGGAGAAAATCGTGTACCAGGGACCCAAACGCATCGTGATCGTTGGAGGTGGCATCGCCGGGCTTGCCGCCTTCGACGCCATCACCGAAGCGCTGGCGTCCTGTGCCAGCCTTCCCGACGGGATCGAGGTCACGCTGATCGAAGCTCGCGAGGTGCTCGGCGGGCGCGCGTGCTCGGAGGTGGTGGCCGGCACGAGCGATCGTCATCCCCATGCGCCCCACATGGTCTCGGCGCCGCACGGCATCCACTTCATCTGGGGTGGCTACACGCACACGTATCGCCTGTTCGGCCCCGAGCTCGTCGCGACCTTGACGCCGCGACGTGGCACGTCGACCTATTGCTTGTGGCTGGCGCCGCCTGATCTTCCGGGTGATCGGCTCGTGCCGGGACGGGTCGTCGCGCTGCACGTCTGCGATCCGGCGCGTCCCGACGATGCGTGGCGCGCACCTGCACGGACCATCCTGCGTGCGGTGCGCCGGTACCCGGCGATGACGAAGCTGATCGAGCGGCTGATGCTGCGCGTGTTCGGGCTCCGCACGAAGATCGACGACCTGCTGAGCTACATGGACGTGCTGTTCGACGAGGAGCACATCGGGCCCGAGCTGCGCTGGACAATGTTCCTCACCGGTGCCGTCACCGCGAGCATGGGTGCGCCGGAGACCAACCAGCTGCTGCGCCTGCTGCTCCGGCGGCCACCGCAGGACGCCGAGATCGGCGAGCTCGTTCAGCCGCTGTTCGCCGACTGGCTGCGATCGAAGCTCGATGGCTTCGCGCGCGTGACCGATGTCTTCGGGTTACGGCACGGCGGTGCGCGGCGCGGCGCGGCAGTGGCCCCCGGCCCGTCGCGGATCGATGCCCTGCGCGCACTCTCCGAGCTCACGAGGCTGATCGCGCGGGATACCGCCCGGCTCGCGACGCGCGTCGGCGGCCACGATCCGCGAGCGAGCGGCTACATCAAGAACATCCTCAAGGCCGCGTTCTCGAGCCCCTATGGCCTCGACGTCGCCACCGCGCTGCGCGATGCGCAGTTCGGGCTGCGCAACCACGAGGGCGCCGCGCTGCAGCTGTTCGACGGTGACGATAGTACCGCGGTGTGGCGCAGGATCGCCGAGCGTGCCCTCGCACGCGCGGATGGCAGGTTCGCCGCCACGCTCCAATGTCCTCGGGTCGCCGCACGGATCGAGCTCGACGCGCCAACCGGTCGCGTGTGCGCGGTGCAGCTCGCGGAGCGAGCGGATCGCGCGCCGCCTGACGTCCCGACGCTGCGGCCCGCGCGCCCCGGACCGATCCTGGAGACGCTCCCCGCCGACGCGGTGATCTCGTCGGTGCTCCCGGCGTGCCTGGTCGAGCTCATCCCCGACGGGCCCGCGAAGCTGCTCGACGATCTTCACGAGCTCGGCCGCTACGCGAACGACACGCTGAACCTCCAGCTGTTCTTTCCGCGTCGCCTCGAGCTGCCATTCCCCGCGATGCCCAGCGGCGCGATCGAGACCCCGCCGTTCAGCATCTCGAACATCGAGGGACCGTTCACGATCCTGGTCGACCTGCGGCGCGGCTGGTCGGCCGAGACCTTTCGCGCCATCCGGCTGACGCCGAACGATCCAGCGGACTCGTTCGATGGCACCGCCTGGGAGCTGGTCGGCAACTACGCCGATCTGTTCTCCCACGATCCGCACGCGCACCCGGGGCGCTACCAGTGGCCGCTCGCGGTACAGCAACACCTCGCCAGCCTGCTGCACGATCCCGAAGAGATCGATCCCGCCGCCGTCGACACGCGGCCGTGGCAGCACGACTGCGGTGCACCGGGACGGCTGCCGCCGCCGCTCTTCGGCGAGGTCTTGCCCTCACGTCATCGCGCGTATCAGGAGAGATGGAGCCAGCGCGCGGGTCCGATCATCGTGGCCGAGACCTTGCGGCAGCTCGCCGCGATGCCCCGCCTCGACGAGGACGCCGCCGCGTATCTCCGCGCCGAGGCCCGCAGGGTCCTCGCCGGTCAGGGCCACGACGTCCGCTGGGTGCTCGCTCGCAACGGGCACGCGGAGAACCGTTTCTTCTCGGCGGAGCCCGGGCTGTTCCACCGTCGGCCTCATGCGCGGTTCGAGACCGCCGTGCCGGGGCTATGGGTCGCCGGAGACTGGACTCGCAACGGACTGAACGTGCAGGCGATGGAGCCGGCGATCATCTCGGGCCTGCAGGCCGCGGCCGGGCTCCTGGAGCGGATGCGCGCCGCCGGTCTCCCGATCCGGGCCCTCCCACAGATCGATCCCTCGGTGCTCCCCGAAGGCGCGTGGGACGGCGGTCCGAGCCTGTGAGCCCAGCGCGCGTTGGTCCGCGCGCACTGGTGCGGCTCTTCGTCAGTCGCGCTTCTTGAGCGCGTCCATCAGGAGGCCCGTCGCGACGTCCTGGTTCGCGGCTTCGTAGAGCTGCTTCGTGCTCACGCCCGTCGCCTTGATGACTTCGTGCACGTTCTCGAACTGGTCGGCATCCTGGTCCGTGTACGCCGCCGGCAGCGCCGCGATCATGTCGTAGATGGAGTTGACCGACGCGAGGTAGCGCTTGTCTTTCTCGCCGGAGCTCTTGCTCACATCGTAGGCGCCGACGAGGTGCGTCTTCTCCAGGACCTTCCCGCGCCAGCCACCCGTCTTCTCGCCGGAGGCGACGTCGCGGCCGAACTGCTTCTGGGTGCGGACGAGCTTCGCCACCGGGCCAGAGAGCGCCGTCCCGAGCTTGATGAGGCCCGCCGTCGCACTCGCGCCATAGCCCGCGGCCATGATGGCGACGCCCGCGCCGTACGCCGGTGACGTCGCGACACCGACGACGTTCAGCACGGAACCACCGATCGAGATGCAGTCGGCGACACCGTTCACCACCGACGAGATGAGCGGGATGAGCTGGCGCTTGTAGCGCTTCGTGTTGATCTCGGAGAGGTGACCGAGCATCTGCTGCTCGTGGCTGCCCGCGTCCGCGGCCTCTGCCTTCTTCTTCATGCTCCGCGACTCCATGATCGCGTCGATCATCCGGACCAGCGCCTTCACGAAGTTGATCGTCTGGATCACGATGTCGAGGAGCTGGACGCAGATGTTCACGGCCGCGCCGACGACCGGCAGCGCGTTCGCGAGCTCCGCGGCGGTGCCCGCGATCTGCAGGAAGCCCGAGACGGCCGACACCGTCGAGCTCGCGGTGCTGAGGAACCCCTTCAGCATGCCGAGGCTGTCGGTCGCGGTCGCCGACCAGTCCGCCTCGTCGCGCTTGCGGAGGTTGTTGACGACGCCGATCGTGACTCGCGCGCCGGAGACGAGCAGCTGCACCGAGCCTCCGACGGCGCCGATCGCATCACCGAGGCCGCCAAATGCCGACGCGGCGGTGGCCGCCACATCGTTCGTCGCGTCCTGCGCCGACGCGATGCCCGCCCCCATGCCGCCGAGGCCGGTCGCCGTCGTCAACCCGCTCGTGCCCGCCTGGATCGCGTTCCCGCCGCCCTGCAGGAGCGTGTCCGTCATCCGAAGTCGATCGTAGGTCGCGGCGGTCTTGTTCGCTTTCACCATCGCTGCGAACTGGCGAAAGTTGTCGTACGCCGCGAATCCGCCGGCGAACATGCTCACACCCGAGGTGGCGGCGCCGAGACCCGAGCTCGCGGTACCGAGTGCCGTCGACGTGTGCTCCGCGCCGGTGTCCTTCTGATCGTCGGCCTTCTCCCTCGCATGCCCGGGCGTCGCGTCCTCGTAGTCGGCCCGAATCCCGATGTATCTGCCCGTGGCGCCGACCGCACCACCGACGGCGTCGATCGGATCCGAGAACACCGTGAAGTTCTCGGCGAGCTCCGACGCCGCGCCGGCATCCGTCGGATCCACCGCCTGAGCCGCGGGCTGCACCGCGTTGTGCTGGGCGACCGGCTGGACGCCCTGCTGCGGAGTCAGATCCGTGATGACCTGTTGCGTGTGCAGGTCATCGCGGCCCTTCGCGAGCGCATCTCCACGCGCCTTCTGCTTCGCTTTCGCCGTCGCCGCGGCCTTCGCCTTGTTGCGGCGGAACGGGTTGCGGCGAAAGCGCTTCTTGTGCGCGGGCTGCTGTTGCTGCTGGGGCTGGGGCTGGACCGGCTGCTGCTGGGCCGCCTGCTGGGCGGCGAGGATCGCTTGCGGGCCCGAGGCGGATGAAGGCTGCTGCGCGGTTGCCATTGGTGTCTTTTACGTCATCCGACCCACAAACATCCCCTGTAAAATTCTACCATGTCGCATGCTCGGCCTTGATGCTGTAGTCGAGAGTATTGTTGGAGTTTCACAAGCTTACGAGACCGGGGCGGCCCCCGAGGACCCGTTCGCGCTGCCCGACGTCTCGCCCCAGGACCCGATCGCCAACCTCGCGGTCCGCGCCGAGCTGGCGCAGCTCGACGTCGCGGCGCTGCGCGTGCTCACCGCCGCCACCCTCGATCGCGAGGCGTATCAAGCGCTCCAGCAGCTGGCCAGCGATACGGTCACCGGTGGAATCGCGATCGATGCCGTGGTCGCGGTCCTCGAGGCGCTCGGCTTCGATCCCGTCGCAGCGGTCGGCACGTTCGCGACCGATGCCGTGCTCGTATCGCGCGGGCTGGTCGAGGTCATGAATAGCCCCGGCGCTCCGCTGCTCGTTCGTCGAGCGTCCGTTCCGGACCGGGTGATCCAGTACCTCGTCACCGGGGTTCCTCCGCAACCCGAGCCGTGGATGACCATCGAGGTTCGCCGCGCCGCCGGCGAGCTGTGCGCGGTGCCGGTCCGGGAGGGCGCCGGTCCGGCGTTGATCGACGCGCTCCGCACGTACCTACCGGCAGTGCTCGATGGCGAACCACTGTGGATCGCGGGTGCCGAGAGCTCCGGCCGCAAGACCGCGCTCGCGGCGGTCGCCGCCGAGTATCAGCACAACGTCGTCGGAGTCGCCTACGCGGCGGCGGTCGCGATTCCGCTGCGCCGCCTCGTGTCGACCCTCCAGCTCGAGGCGATCTTGCAGCGCGCGATCATCTGCGTGCACGACGTCGAGCCCCAGCAGGCGCCGGTTCCGAGCGAGGGCGGCATCGCGCCGGTCGCGAGCGACGCGATGATCGCGGCGATGTGCGAGTGGATGCGAACGTCGCGGCTCCCCGTCGTGTTCACCTCCGCACAGCTGCCGTCCACCTCGCAGTTCGAGCATCCGCCCGCGGTCGTCCAGCTCGGTCACGCGAGTGCGGCCGATCTGCTCGGCCTGTGGCGCTCGCACCTGCCGGCGCTCGACGGCCTCGAGCAGCTCGCGACGCGGTTCTCGCTGACGCCCGGCCGCATCGTGCGCGCCGCGACGGAAGCGACCCGCATCGCGAGCGCGGCGGACCGCGATGCCGCCACGGCCGACGACATCGCGCAAGCGATCGGCGCGTCGGTGGCCCGTCAGGTCGAGGTACTCGGCACGCGCATCGACGACCGGCCGCGCTGGGAGGACGTGATCCTTCCCGAGGAGACGCTCGACGGCGTGCGCGAGCTCATCGCGCGCGTGCAGCATCGCCACCAGGTGCTCGATCAGTGGGGCTTCCGCGAGAAGCTGTCGAAGGGCATCGGACTCGCGGCGCTGTTCTCCGGCCCGCCCGGCACCGGCAAGACACTCATCGCGTCGCTGATCGCGAAGGAGCTCGGCCAGGACCTCTACCAGATCGATCTGTCGCGCGTCGTCAGCAAGTGGATCGGCGAGACCGAGAAGAACCTCGCGCGCGTGTTCGATGCGGCCGAGGGCGCGAACATCGTGCTGCTATTCGACGAGGCCGACGCGCTGTTCTCGAAGCGCACCGAGGTGAAGTCCTCCAACGATCGCCACTCGAACGCCGAGGTGAATTATCTGCTCCAGCGCGTCGAGCGCTTCGAGGGCGTCTGCATCCTCACCACGAACCACGAGGGCTCGATCGATCCGGCATTCAAGCGGCGCCTGGCCGTGCAGCTCACGTTTCAGATGCCCGAGAAGGCGGAGCGCTTGCAGCTGTGGAAGCGGCTCGTGCCGAGCTCCGCGGCGCTCGCGAAGGACGTCGACTTCGACGAGATCGCCGAGGACTACGAGCTCGCGGGAGGCAACATCCGCAACGCGATCCTTCGCGCGGCGTTCCTCGCGGCGAGCCTCGAGCGCCAGATCGACATGGACCTGTTGAACCGCGCGATCAAGCTCGAGTACCGCGACGCCGGCAAGCTCTCGTCCACCGGCCGACTGCTCTAGATCCGCTCGCGTCTTACATCTTGCGCGCGTACGAGCGAACCGCGAGCGGAGCGAACACCGCGACCAGGACGACGCACCCGAGCAGCGCCCAGACGACATGCATGGTGACCTCGCCGTTGTTCATCAGGTCTCGACACGCGTTGATCACCTGGGACACGGGGTTCACCTTCACGAACGCCTGCAACCATCCAGGCATCGTCTCGACCGGCACGAACGCGTTCGACAAGAACGTCAGCGGGAACATGACCATCATCGAGATGCCCTGCACGGCTTGCGCGCTGCGTGCGATCGTGCCGAGCCACGTGAACAGCCACGCGAGCGACCAGCCGGCAGCGACGGTCAGCGCCCAGCCGCCGACCACACCTGCAATCCCGCCGCCCGGGCGATAGCCCATCACGATGCCGACGACGATCGTGAGCGTCGCCGCGATCGAGTAGCGCAACAGGTCGGCGAGCGCCGGCCCCGCGAGCGGCGCGATGCGCGCGATCGGCAACGACTTGAAGCGATCGAACACACCCTTGTCCATGTCCTCGCGGAGCTGGATGCCGGTCGCCATGCAGGCGGTCAGGGTGGTCTGGGCGAGGATGCCAGGGATGATGATCGGCAGGTAGCTCGCCGTGCTGCCGGCGACCGCGCCACCGAAGATGTACGTGAACATCGCGGTGAAGAGCAGCGGTTGCAGCGTCACATCGAAGAACTGCTCCGGGTTGCGCCGCATCTTCAACAGCGCGCGCCACGCCATGGCGCGGATCTGCTCGACGGTCTCTCGCAGTGTCGGACGGCTACCGAGCGGACGATGGATGGCCGGGCGCAGCGATGACGAGGTCTCCATCAGCGGACCTCCGCCTTGGCGCCGTTGGCATCATCCGCCGTGCTGTGGTGACCGGTGAGCGCCAGGAACACCTCGTCGAGCGTGGGTTGGCGAACGCTCGCGGTCGAGATGCCGAGCTTCACCTCGCGAAATGCAACCAGCACGTCGGCCGCCCGGTTCGCATCGGCGAGCGCGATGTTGAGGCCGCCCGCCTCGGGCGTCAGCACCGGTGCTTCACCGAGCACGCGCTCGACGAGCGCAGAGGCCTCCGCCATGCGACCGTGGTCCTCGAGACGAACATGGAGCGTCGAGTTGCCGACGCTTGCCTTGAGCTCGTCGGGCGTCCCCTCCGCGACCTTGGCTCCGCGATCGATCACGGCGATGCGATCAGCGAGCTGATCCGCTTCGTCGAGATACTGGGTCGTGAGCAGCACCGTCGCGCCATCGCGGACGAGCGTGCGGATCGTCTCCCACATCTGACCGCGTGTGCGCGGGTCGAGACCGGTCGTGGGCTCGTCGAGGAAGATCAATGGCGGCCGTCGGATCAGCGAAGCTGCAAGATCGAGGCGGCGCCGCATGCCGCCGGAGAACGCCTGGATCTGCCGATCAGCGGCCTCGGAGAGTGCGAAGCTTGCGAGCAACTCCTCGGCAGTCGCGCGGGCCCGGCTTCGCGACAGCCCGAGCAGCCGGCCGAACAGCACCAGGTTCTCGCGGCCGGTGAGGTTCTCGTCAACCGACGCGTATTGACCGGTGACGCCGACGAGCTGGCGAACCTGGTGGGGATTCGCCGCAACGTCGACACCGAAGAGTCGCGCGGTACCGCCATCGATCGGCAGGAGCGTGGCGAGCATCTTCAGCATCGTGGTCTTGCCGGCGCCGTTGGGGCCGAGCACGCCGAAGACCTGTCCGCGACGGATCTCGAGGTCGATCCCGGCGACCGCCACGAACTTGTCGAACCTCTTGACGAGACCCTTGGCTTCGACCGCCAGGCTTGCACGATCGGGGTTGGCTCTATCTAACTGCATGTGCTGGTCACGATCACAGGTCGGTGTTGCGGCAGCCCCGGCGGTAGTGTGAAGAAACCTTGCGGCGCAGCAAGATCTCGCGATGACGTGGTCCGGCGCGAGGCGCGAACGCCCGACGACTGGAACCTCGACTTCGCGCTGCAGACGTACGGTCTCGTGCCGTCGGGGATCGCGGTTGGCACGCTCGAGCTGAACTGACTCGGTGGATCCGCCGGCAGCTCGCGCGCCTCGAGCTCAGAGGCCCTGCACGGACACCGGCACGTCGCGGTGCTGGTTCGTGTTGTCGCCGAGCTCGCCCCAGTAGTTCGCGCCCCAGCAGCGGACGCCATTCGCGACCCGAGCACACGTGTGCTCACCGCCACACGCCAGCTCGACAACGCCGCCGAGCCCACTCACGGTCACCGGCATCGATCGATTCTCCTGGGTGCCGTCGCCGAGCTGACCGCGATAGTTCCAGCCCCAGCACTGCACGCTGCCGTTCGCCAGCAGCGCGCACGTGTGGCCGTTGCCTCCGCATACCGAGACTGCCGCTCCGGCCAGCCCGACGACCGCGACGGCCACCGGGCTCGCCGTGTTCGACGTCGTGCCATTGCCGAGCTGCCCGTCGTAGTTCGCGCCCCAGCACGCGACGCCACCGTTGCCGTCGACAGCGCAGCTGTGCCAGTACCCGATCCCTAGCTGCGCGATCGTTCCGCTCAACCCCTGGACCTCGACCGGTGCGTACTGATCGTCGGCGCTCGCCGCGCCGGTTTGCCCGTAGTTGTTGCGACCCCAGCAATACACGCGCGAGTCTGTCAGGCGCGCGCAGCTGTGATACGATCCGATGCCGACCT
>DAIRFU010000198.1:0-10677 GCA_036794935.1 Kofleriaceae bacterium
CCCGGCATCGGGCAGCGGCGGCAGGTCAACCGCGTCGTCGATCCCTGCATCGGTGACGCCGGCCGCACCGGCATCGGGCGCAGGATCGATGACCGCGACGCGCGCGTGGGTCCCGACGAAGTGGGCGCTGCTCGGGCCGGGACTCGGCACCGGCACCGGCACGCCACCATCGAAGACCGTCATCGGTGGGGGGCTGATGGGGCCGGGGCGCGGACCTTGCGCGGGAACCTCGCGGGTCGGTGGCAGGGGCCCGGACGGCCCGGGCACCTCGTCGTAACAGGCCGCCGCGATCCCGGCGGTGGCAGCCGCGGCGAGCGCGATCCGCATCGTCCAGTGAGTCGCTCTGCGCATGGCCGGCGTAGGTGCCAGCCGCGTGCCGCCGGCGCTGCCTCAGGCGATCGATTAGGTGCTATAGAGCCGTCGTGCTCACCGCCCTCCTTGTCGCTGCGCTCGGTGGCTGGTTCGCGATCATGTGCCTGAGCGTCTTCGCGCATCGCTCGATCGCGCACCGCTCCGTGACGTTGCACCCCATCGTCGCGCACGTCATGCGGTTCTGGTTGTGGTTCTCGACCGGCACGCCGACCCGCCGCTGGGTCGCGGTCCACCGCAAGCACCACGTGTACACCGACGCCGAGGGCGACCCGCACTCGCCGCTCGTGTTCGGTCTGCACCGCATCTTCTTCCTCGGCTACTGGTACTACCGCCGCGAGGCGATGAAGCCCGAGACGATCGAGCAGTACGGCGCGAACTGCCCGAACGACTGGATCGAGCGCAACATCTACGAGAAGCACGACAACCTCGGCCTCGTGCTCATGCTCGTGCTCGACATCGCGCTGTTCGGCGTCGGCCCCGGCCTGCTCGCGTACGCCGTCCAGATCATCTGGGTGTCGCTGTGGGCGGCCGGCGTCATCAACGGCATCGGCCACGCGTGGGGCTACCGCAACTTCGCGACGCAGGAGGCGAGCCGCAACATCGTGCCGATCGCCCTGCTCGTCAGCGGCGAGGAGCTGCACAACAACCACCACCGCTGGCCGCGCTCGGCGAAGTTCTCGATGAAGTGGTACGAGGTCGACGCCGGCTGGATGCTGATCCGGTCGCTCGCCGCGGTCGGCCTCGCGAGCGACATCTACGTGCGCAACAAGCGCTGGAAGCCGGCGGCGCAGTCCGCGGACCTGGGCGACGCGCAGCTCGCCGACGAGCCCGCCATCGATCCGACGACGACGCCCTGAGAACGCACTAGCTCGCGAGCTGCTCGCGGGCGGTCGCGAGCGCGTCCTCGCCGAGCGCGCGGATCACCGCGGCACGCGCGCCGTTGACGAGCCGCGACAGCTCGAGCATCGACACGGCGAGCTTGTTCGCGCCCTGCACGAGCGACACCGTGCCCGTGAGGACACCGCGCACGACCTCGAAGCGCAGCGCCTCCTCCGGGCTGACTTCTCTACCGGCGATGGTGATCGTGCGGCGACGCCTCATGCGTTCACCCTCGCGCCAGCCGCGGGGCGGCGCAATTTTTTGATCGAAAGCGCTACGGACCGCCGGGCAATCACTTCGGCTTCTTGAAGATCGCCGGATCGATCTTCGGATTCCACTCGACCTTGGTGATCTTCAGCTCCGTGACGCGCCCCTGGCCCGTGCTCGACCGCGTGTGCGCGACCTTGATGCCACCGATGTCCTTGTAGTCGGAGAACTCCTCGATCTGCATCACGCCGTGATCCTCGAACGTCACGCGACTGACCAGCTTGGACTTCTTGTCGATGTACAGCGTTACGTCGGGGCCGAACGGCGACGCGACGCGCACCGCCGCGTGCGGCTTACCGTCGATCGTGTCGTCAGGCGCGGGCGCCAGCTTCGCGGCCGGGTCCGCGGCCTTGAGCAGGAGCAGCTCCGGCTCGCGCCACGCCTCGAACTGTGCCTGCTCGATGTCCTTGCCCTTGAACTCGACGGTCTGCGTGCCGCCGCTCTGGTTCGGCGCCTGCTGCCAGCCCGTCTTGCCGTCGACGCCGACGATCACCTTGAACTTGCCCGCGAGCGTCGCGTCGATCCGCATCTTGTCGGGGACGACGAAGATGCGCTCGATCTCGACCGGCAGCTGCTGGTTCTGGACCTTCGTCGTGCCGGTCGCGGTCTCGCGGAGGCCCGTCAGCGCGGCGAGCTTCGCCTTGCCGCCCTTCGCGGCGAGCGCCTGGCCGACGAGCTTGCGCGCCGCGGCGACGGCCTTCGGATCGACCGGCGCCTCGGGCCTCGCGATCTGCTTCGTGATCGGCTCGGCATAGCTGACCTTCTCGTAGTGCCAGCCGGCCTTCTGCAGCTGCGGCTCGAGATCCTTCGCGTCGCCGACCATCACGATGACGTAGTTCTTCGCGTCGAGGATCTCGGCGGCGGCGCGCCGGGCCGACTCGACATCGACCTTGCCGACGACGATCGGGTAGTTCGTCAGGTACTCGGTGCCAAAGCCGTGTAGCTCGGCCGCGACCAGCGCGTTGCCGACGTCGGCGGCGGACTGGAAGCGCATGCCGTAGCCGCCGGCGATGTTCGCGATCGCGGCCTCGACCTCGCGCTGCGTCGGGCCGCTCTGCTCCATCTTCGCGATCTCGCCGAGGATGAGCTTGGTGGTCGCGACCGCCTCGGAGTTGCGCGTGAACGTCGACGCGACGAACGAGCCCTTGTCGAGGTTGCGGTCGAAGCTCGAGCTCGCACCATAGGTCTTGCCACCCTCGACGCGCACGACCTTCATCAGCCGCGAGCTGAACGCACCGCCGCCGAGCGCGTAGTTCCACACCAGGGTGTCGAAGAAGCGCGGATCATCGTGCTCGATGCCGAACTGCGCGATCCGGATATGCGTCTGGGTCTGCCCCGGCTTGTCGACGAGGCGAATCCGCGTGCCCGACAGGCCGGGCTCCTTGTACGTCGGCGCCGGCGGCACCGGTGCCTGCTTCCAGCCGCGGAACGCGCGCTCGAGGTCGCGCGTCAGCTTCTTGGTGTCGACATCCCCCGCGACGACGAGCATCGCGTTGTTCGGCACGTACCAGGTCTTGTGCCAGGCGATCAGGTCATCGCGGCGAAGCGCGTTGACGGTCGCCTCGCTGTTGATCCAGCCGCGCACGTGGTCGTTGCCCCACAGCAGATTCTGGACGTGGGTCGACGCGAGCTGCCCGGCATCGTCGAGTCGCTGGCGCACGTTACCGATCATCAGCTCCTTGATCTTCTTGAGCTCGTCGTCGGGGAACGTCGACTGCGTGACCATCTCGGGGAGCAGCTGCAGGCACGTGTTCAGATTCCGTGCGAGCACGCTGCACGACACGAGCGTCGCCTCGAACGTCGCGTCGGCCGCGATCGTGCCGCCGACGAAGTCGATCGCCTTGGCGAGCGCGAGCGCGTCGTGCTTCTTCGTGCCCTTGACGATCATGTCGGCGGTCGCCTCGGCGACACCGAGCCGCGCGCGTGGCTCGTGCCTGCGGCCGGCCTTGATCGCGAGCTGCATGCTGACGACCGGCAGGCGCGAGCTCTTGATCACGTACACCTGCAGCCCGTTCTTGAGCTTCAGCTCCTCGATCGCGGGCAGCTCGAGCTTCTTCGGCGCCTTGGGCTCCGGCGGCACGATCAGATCGGTGCGGCCGGCCCATGGATCATTGACCTGCGCGGTCGCGGGCCCGGTCGGTTTCGCGACGTTGGCGTCACCGTCACCGGGCAGCACCGGCACCGGCGCCGGCTTGGGCTTGGGGCCGCACGCGGCCGCGACGGCGAGGAGGACGACGAGCTTGTTCATATCAACGCCCCTTCGGCGGGATGACGACGATCGTCGCCTTGTCGGCGGCGAAGTACTGCTTGACGACGCGCTTGACGTCGGCGGCGCTCACCTTCTCGATCGCGTCGACGTCGCGGACGAACGACGTCGGATCGCCGGTCAGGATCCACGACCGGCCGATCGCGGTCGCGAGGCCCTGTACCTGCTCGAGCGAGAACACGAACCCGGCCTGGACCTGGTTCTTCGCCTTGCGCAGCTCCTTGGCGCTCGGCCCCGTCGTGCCGAGCTTCTTGACCTCGTCGAAGATCGCGGCCTCGACCGGATCGACGGCTTCCTTGTCGAGATACGCGCCGAGCGCGACCACCATGCCGGGATCCTCGCGGACGAGTGCCTCGACCCCGCCATCGAGCGCGAGCGGCTTCTTCGTCTTCGGATCGGTCGTCTTGAGCCGCACCTTGAGGCGCGACGACTCGCCGGCGCCGAGGATGATCGACGCGACCTGCAGCGCGTACACATCCTTCTCCTTCGCGGCCGGGATGTGCCAACCGATCAGCGTCAGCCCGATCTGGCTCGGCTCGACGACCTCGCGGCGCTGCGCCGTCTGCACCGGCTCCTGCGCGGCGGCGGCCGGGCGCGGCGGCGGCGCCGCCTTCGCGATCGCGCCGAAGTACTTCTCCGCACTCGCCTTGACCTGGTCGAGCGTCGCCTTGCCGACGACGACGAGCATCGCGTTGTTCGGCTGGTAGTAGTGGTCGTAGAACGTCTTCAGATCCGCCGGCGTGGTCGCGTCGAGGTCTTTCAGGTTGCCGCCCGCGGTCCACGCGTAGGGGTGCTTGGTGAACGCGATCGCGAGGAAGCGCAAGAAGCCCTTCGCGATGGGCGAGTTCTCCTGTTGCCGGATCTCCTCCTTCACGACCTCGCGCTCGGTGGCGATCATCTCCTTGCGAAACAGAAGATTTCGCATCCGCTCGGCCTCGAGCCGGATCGCGAAGTCGAGGTACGCGCTGGGCAGCGTGTTGATGTAGTGAGTGGCGTCCTCGTCTGTCTGTGCGTTGACGTAGCCGCCGATGCCATTGATGAACTGGGCGTGGGCCTCGGCACGGACGTGCTCGGTGCCCTTGAACATCATGTGCTCGAACATGTGGGCCGACCCGCGCCGATCGCGGGGCTCGTCCTTGCTGCCGGCGTGATACCAGACCTGCACCGCCACCACCGGCGAGCTGTCGATCGCCAGGAAGGCGACCTGAAGGCCGTTGGAGAGCGTGAAGCGCTCGATCTTCGGGAGCTGGGCGATGGCCGGTTTCGGGGCGGCCACCGCGGGAGCGACAAGCCCCAAGAGCGCCACAACACAGAGCAAACCTCTCATTGGATCTCCCTTCGGGCGCGGACACTACCCCAATATCGTGGAGATGCCAGGACATAGAGCCCCAAACCGCGCTACCCCTGAGTTCACTCAGGCGGGAATTATCCCGATTGACTGTAATGGCCTTCTGCTTCAGAGTGGGGCAACCGACAACGCGGCAGCCATGCCGCATGTGAATAGAAGAGGTGTGCAGTGGCGCGAGCAGCTCAGCAGCAGAACAATCAGCAGCAGGACGAGGGGCGGAGCATGATCGACGTGACCGGTGTGAAGGTTTTCTCGGCGACGAAGGCCAAGGAACGCGAGCTCTTGGGGGAGCTGATCACGGACTGGATCCGTAACCACCCCGAGCACGAGATCGTCGACAAGATTGTCACGCAGAGCTCGGACTCCGAGTTCCACTGCCTGACCATCACGCTGTTCTACAAGCACAACGCCAAGCCGCAGGACGGCAGCGGGGCGTACCGCTGACGATGGCTTGACCGTGGGGGCCTGATCGGTTACCCACTGTCCTCCCCATGGAGAATTCTTTCGGAAAGCCCGTCGAGGTCGAGGTTCGCGACAGCCTCGAGAAGGCGATGAAGATCCTGAAGCAGAAGATGTCCAAGGAGGGCATCCTGCAGGAGCTGAAGCGCCGCCGTTTCTACGAGAAGCCCTCGGTCAAGCGCAAGCGTAAGACCCGCGAGGCGCGCAAGCGTCTGCGCCGCGAGATGAAGCGTCGCGTGGCCCCCGCCCCGACGCGCTAAGCTCGCGTACGGCCGCCACAAGCGGTCCTTGCCATGGGTGACTGGGTCGAGATCATCGTCCCGGTCGGTGCTGCGGACATCGACGATGTCGCTGCACTGATCGCCGACGAAATCACTGCGGCTGCTGCCGGTACGGAGCAGCGCGGAGATGAGGTCGTGTTCTGGGTCGCGGCCGAAACCGTCGCGGCCGCGCTCGACCAGACGCGCGATGCAGTCGCGCGCTGGGCCGCCGGCGGTGTCGCCGTCGACCCGACGAAGGTGCGCAGCGCCGCCGCCGTACCCGAGGCCGAGTGGCGCGATGCCTGGAAGCGTTACTTCAAGGTCAGTCGGCTGACCCGCCAGTTCGTGGTCGTGCCGAGCTGGGAGCAGTTCACGGCCGGGCCGGACGACGTCGTGATCGATCTCGATCCCGGCATGGCGTTTGGCACCGGCACGCACGCGAGCACGCGGCTCGTGCTCGAGCACCTCCAGGTGATGGCGGACGCCGGCGCCGCCCCGGCGCGCATCCTCGACGTCGGCTGCGGCTCGGGCATCCTCGCGATCGGCGCGGTCAAGCGCTGGCCGGGCGCGACGTGCGTCGCGATCGATACCGATCCCATCGCGGTGCAGGCCACCGCCGAGAACGCGCTCGCGAACAAGGTGGCCGATCGCATCGACGCGATGCCGACGCCGCTCGCCGAGCTCTCGGAGACCTTCCCGCTCGTGCTCGCGAACATCCAGGCGTCCGTGCTGCGCGACATGAAGGACAAGCTCGTCGAGCGCTGCAGCGGCACGCTGATCCTGTCGGGCCTGCTCACCGCGCAGGCGCAGCCGCTCGCCGACGAGTTCGTGGCGGCCGGCATGAAGCTGGTCAAGGTGCGGACGAGCGCCGCCGATCCCGAGTGGTCGTCGGCCGTGCTCGAGGCGTGAGCGGCGGGCGTGAGGATCTTCGTCTGCCCGCTCGCGATCGGCGACGTGATCGTGCGCGGCGACGAGCACCACTACCTGTCCCGCGTGCGCCGCGCCCGCGCCGGTGACGCCGTCGAGCTCGTCGACGGTGCGGGCAAGCGCGCCGCCGCGGTGATCGCCACGATCGGCGAGGCCGAGACCGTGATGCGCGTCGCGGCGATCGAGGACATCGCCGACCTGCCGCCGCGCGTGCGCGTGCTCGTGCCGCCGATCAAGGGCGACCGCATGGACACCTGCATCGAGAAGCTCGTCGAGGTCGGGGCCGACGAGATCGTCGTGTGGCCGGCCGCGCGCGCGGTGGTCCGGCTCGAGGGCGCTCGCCTGGCCGCGCGCGTCGAGCATTACCAGGCGCTCGCGCAGGCAGCGGCGCGGCAATCGGGGCGCGCGAGCATCCCGGGCGTGACCGCGGCGGCCTCGCTCGCCGGCGCGATCGGTGCGCTGCCGGCCGGCGTGCGGATCGTGCTCGATCCGGCGGCCGAGCGCGCCGCGTGGCCCGCCGGTGGCGATGTCACGCTGATCAGCGGGCCGGAGGGTGGGCTCGCCCCCGCCGAGCAGGACGCGCTCGCCGCGGCCGGCTTCGTCGGGATCGGCCTCGGGCCGCGCGTGCTCCGTGCCGAGACGGCGCCGGTCGTCGCGGTCTCGCTCGTGCGCGCGGCGACGCTGAGCTGACGTCGAGCGCAGGTGCTACGATGCGCGCGCATGACGGCGCTGCGCCAGCTCTCCGAGCAGCTGCTCTCCGGTGCGGTGTCGATCGATCAGGCGCAGCCGATGGCGCCGCGCTTCCTCGCCGAGCCGGTCGCGGCCGGCAGCTACTTCGTGTCGAGCTTCGCGAACGTCTCGGCGTTCGACACCGACGAAGGCCTCGTGCTCGTCGACACCGGGAGCTTCATCCTGGCCGAACCGACGCGGGCGCGACTGCGCGGCGTCACCCGGCGGCCCGTTCACACCGCGGTATGGACGCACGGCCACGTCGATCACTGCTTCGGCGTCGACCTCTACGAGCGCGACTCGGGCCGGCACGTGCGCGTGATCGCCCACGAGGCGGTGGTGCGGCGGTTCGAGCGCTACCGGCTGACCCGCGAGTGGAACCAGGCGATCAACCAGCGCCAGTTCCAGACCACCGCCGCGTTCCCCGGCGAGTTCCGCGCACCCGACGAGACCTACCGCAGCTCGCTCACCCTGTCGGTCGGCGGCCGGCGCTTCGACCTCCACCACGCGCTCGGCGAGACGGACGACCACACCTGGGTGTGGGTCCCCGATGCCGGGGTCGTGTGCACGGGCGACCTGTTCATCTGGGCCTCGCCGAACTGCGGCAACCCGCAGAAGGCGCAGCGCTTCCCGCGCGAGTGGGCGCAGGCGCTGCGCGCGATGGACGCGCTCGGCCCCGAGGTCCTCCTGCCCGGTCACGGCGTGCCGATCTGGGGCCGCGAGGCGGTGCACCGCGCGCTCGACGAGACCGCGTCGTTCCTCGAGTCACTCGTCGACCAGGTCGTCGGGCTGATGAACCAGGGCGCGCGCCTCGACGAGATCCTCGCACGCGTCAGCGTCGCGCCCGAGCTGCTCGAGCGGCCGTACCTCGCGCCGATCTACGACGAGCCCGAGTTCATCGTCCGCAACCTGTACCGGCTGTACGGCGGCTGGTGGGACGGCAACCCGGCGCACCTCAAACCGCCGCGCGAGGCGACCATCGCGCGGGAGCTGGCGGCTCTCGCGGGCGGCGCGAGCGCGGTGGCGACCCGCGCGAACCGGCTGGCGACCGAGGGCGACCTCCCGCTGGCCAGCGAGCTGATCGAGCTCGCGAGCCAGGCCGCGCCCGACAACACCACGATCCAGGGCATCCGCGCCGATATCTACTCGCAGCGGGCCAAGCAGGAGCGCTCGCTGATGGCCCGGGGCGTCTATGCGGCGGCCGCCGAGGCGTCCCGCCGAAAAACCTGAGCTTGCGCTCCCAGCGGTCGGGTTCAGGTCGTAAGTCCTGAAGAGTATTTGCGCGAGGGCGCGGCGGCACCGTATAAATCGACGATGTCGGAGCGCGAGCCGGCCGTGTTACGCGACGACCCAGCGGCAGCTGCGACGACCGCGGCGTCGTCTACGGCGGCCGAGGCGCCGCGTCCATCGCAACCGGCGCTGCAGCGGCCCAGCGCGAAGCGCGAGGCGCCGTCGGTCCACGTGGTCGGGTTCTGGAAGCGACTCGCCGCCGGCCTGGTCGATCTCGCCGTGATCGTGCCGGTCGCGCTGCTGATCACGTTCATCGTCAGCGCGATCGCCGACGTCCACCTGCCGGCGAGGAACATCAAGCTCTACGACATCGACATGTGGATCGATCTCGTGCTCGCGACCAACTCGGCGCTCGTCATGGGTCTCGTGCTGTTCTTCGCGATCGCGCTGACGTACCTGCTCGTGTTCCACATCACGCTCGGTCGCACGCTCGGCATGCGCGTGCTCAAGATGAAGGTCATCGACGTGTACGGCGATGCGCCGTCGGCGGCGCGCTGCGTGGCCCGGTGCGCGGGCTACCTCGCCGGCGTGGCGACGCTGTTCCTTGGCTTTCTGTGGATCGGCTTTGATAGCGAGAAGCGCGGCCTGCAGGACTGGATCGCCGGGACCTACGTGATCAGGGTCTGAGATGCCGTCGCGTCTGAGCTCCCTGCTGGTGCGCGACGGCCTCGTTGGGGTCAAGCGCATGGAGAAGGCGTTCCAGCGCCAGGTGATCTATGGCGGCAGCCTCGACACCATCCTGCTCGAGATGAGCCTCGTCCCCGAGGAGCGGCTGACCCAGTACCTCGCGCTCGCGTCGGGCTTGCCGCCGGCCGCGCGCGACGAGGGCACCGACATCGACACGGCAGGGCTCGCACTGATCACCGCGGAGATCGCGGCGCAGTTCCGCGCGGTGCCTCTCTCGCTGGACGGCGAGGCGCTGCGCACGCTCGTGTGCTCGCCGCTCGAGATCAGCGAGCTCGAGGATCTCGCCGACCTGCTCGACCGGCCGCTGCAGCCGCTGATCACGCCGGAGTACCGCTGGCACCTCGTGTACGCGAAGGCGTATCGCGTCGACGCGCCGGCTCGCTTCACGACGCTGGCCCGCCAGCTCGAGGTCGAGGCGACCCCGGTGCCGGTCGGACGGGCGAGGAGCGTGATCATCGAGGAGCCGATCGCCGATCCGGACGCGACCGTGCCGCTGATCGCGCCGCCGCTCGTTCCGGCGGCCCCCGTGCTCCCCGGCGCGCCGGACGGTCACGTGGCCGCGCCGCCGCGGCGCTCGCACGACGCGACCGAGAAGATCGACATCGTCGTGGCGCATCCCGAGCTGCGCCACCGGACCTCGACGCTGGTCGGCATCCAGCCCAACCGCGCGGCGACCGACAGCATCCCGCCGATCTCGCGCACGATCACGGACAGCGGCCTCGGCGCGTCACCCCGCGCGCCTGCTCCGGCGACCCCGCCGCTCGGCGTCCCCGCGCTGCCCGCATCCGCGCCTGCCCCGGCGCCATCGCCTGTGCCCGCGCCAGCACCTGCGCCCGCGCCCGCGGCCGCCCGGAGTCGCCGCTCCGGTGTGCTCGGGCCGCGCGGCACGACCGAGCCGATCGCGACCGCCGGGCGCGACAGCCCGCTCGCGGTCGTGCGAGCGCGCGAGCTGCTCGCGACCGCCGAAGATCGCGACACCGTGTTCCTGACCCTGCTGCGCGCGTGCCGCGCTCGCGCGCGCTACGCCGGCCTGCTCACGGTCCAGGGTGGCGCCGCGATCGGCCGTGTCGCGCTCGCCGAGCTCGGCATCGACATCAGCGCGATCCAGAAGGTGCTCGTCCCGCTCGACCTCGTGTCGCCGTTCCGCGCGGTCGTCCAGAACCAGCAGCCGCACATCGGACCGCTGGTCAGCG
>DAIRFU010000824.1:0-2922 GCA_036794935.1 Kofleriaceae bacterium
CCGTCAGATGGCGGTACGCCGTGACGCGGCCGCGGAGCGCGAGCGCCGGCAGGAACACATCGTTCGGCTCGCTGGGCACGAAGTCGTGCGGCGCCGCGCGCGTCATCACGCGCACCCAGCCTTGCACGGCGAGCGGATCGTCGCCGGGTTGGCGCACGATGATGAACGCCGAGATCGCGAGCAGCTTCTCCTCGCTGAGCACACCCGCCGAGACCAGCTCGGCCGGATCGGCGATGCGGCCCTTGTTGAGGTCGCGGTACGCGATCAGCGCGTCGACGTCGTCGTACGTCAGGTTCGGCAGCGCGTACAGCTCGGCGCGATCGGCCTCGGTGAGGTCGACGCCGCGGGTCAACAGATCGAGCAGCTCGTTGTAGGTGTCCTCGGTGATCGTGCCGGACGCGAACAGATCGTCGAGGTCACTCTGGTCGTCGACGTCGATGAACGTCTCGTACGGGATGGCATGTGCCGTCCGCACGGCAGCCAGCACCCCGAAGATCAGGAACCACGACTTTCGCACGCGTAGAGAACGCTATCATAGCGGCTACGCGAGGTAGCGATAGAGCGTGCGCACACCGATCTCGAGCGCGCGGGCGGCGGCCTCGCGGTCATCGCCGCTCCTGGCGACCGCGAGCTCGACGTAGCGCCGCACCAGCTCGTCGCGCAGCGTCGCGAGCGGCTGCAGCGGGCCCCGGAGCGCGGTCTCGATCAGCTCGCGCAGCCCTGCATCATCGGCGCCGCTCCCAGCCGGCGGCGAGCTCGGGCTCGGTCGCCTGCCCGCCGGCGGAGGCGGCAGGCCGGTCAATCCCAGGTCCGCGGCGCGGATCAGCTTGCTGTCGGCGAGCACGGCCACCCGGCGCATGGTCGCGCGCAGCTCGCGGACATTGCCCGGCCACGGATGCGCGCGCAGCGCGGCCTGCGCGTCGTCGGTCAGCGTGTACATCGCGAGGCCGAGCTGGGCTTCCGCCTGGCGGAGGAACGCGTGGGCGAGCAACTCGATGTCATCGCCCCGCGCGGCGAGCGGCGGCACCTCGATCGTCACCTCGCGCAGCCGGAACAGCAGGTCGGCGCGGAACCGGCCGGCGTCGACCTCGGCGCCGAGATCCCGATGCGTCGCGCACACGAGCCGGAAGTCGACCGCGCGCGGCACGTTGTCGCCGAGTCGCTTGACCTCACGCTGCTCGAGCACGCGCAACAGCGCCGCCTGCATCGCGAGCGGCATGTCGCCGATCTCGTCGAGAAACAGCGTCGAGCCGTGCGCCGCCTCGATGAGGCCGACGCGATCGGTCATCGCGCCGGTGAACGCACCCTTGCGATAGCCGAACAGCTCGGCATCGAGCAGGGTCGGCGCGACCGACGCGCAGTTGATCGCGATCATCGGTTTGCCCGCGCGCGAGCTCGCGGTGTGGAGCGCGCGGGCGACCAGCTCCTTGCCCGATCCCGATGGTCCCTGCAGCAGCGCGCTCAGATCCGTCGGGCCGACGCGACGGATGAGGCCACGGAGCTGCTGCACCACCGGGGACTCGCCGATGAGCTCGCTCGCGCCGATCGGCGTCTGCGTGCGGCGCAGCTGCGCGAGCAGCGGCACCGCGACCGCGGCGAGCACGCGCAGCTCGGCGAGCGTGCGGTCATCGACGGCGGCGCGGTCATGGCGGGCGAGGAACACCGCGCCGAGCGTCGTGCCCTCGAGCCGCATCGGCAGGCACAGCGCCGAGCCCAGCCGCAGCGCCGTCACCGACGGGATGGCGGCGTACCGGCTGTGCGCGGCGACATCGTCGAGCTGGACGCGCTCGCCCGTGCCGAGCACGTCCCGCACGATCGTATCGGAGAGCAGCTCGTGCGCGCCATCGAGCACGTTGCCGTGGCGATCGCGCGCGGCGGCGACCGTGTACGCGTCGCGCTCGGTGAGGATCAGGGCACCGAGGTCCGCGCCCGCCGCGCCGATGAGACCGGTCAGCAGGAGCTCGACCGCACGGTCGGGCGAGTCGACGGCGGCGAGCGCCGAGACCAGCTCCTCGATCGCGCGTTCGCGCTCGCGTGCATCCGCGGTCGACTCGATCGCGAGCTCGATACCATCCGCCTCGAGCCTCTCGCCCGCCGCGAGCGGCTTCCGCGCGCCGGCGATACCGACCTCGACGCCGGCGTCGGTGCGATGGACGACCGCCCACTGCGCGGGCGCGGTCGCGAGCCGCACGTCTGCGGCCGGGTCCGAGCCGATCGTCGTGATGCGTTTGATCAGCGGCAGCCGCAACGGATGAGCCCCCCGCGCGGGGATCAGCACCAGTACCAGCGCGGCATCGACGGCCATCGGCCGCATCGTACTGCCAATCGCGGCAGCGCTGCCAAAGCTGGCAAGCACGGCGCACGTCAGTTCGCGGGGTTGGGCTGGCATGCGGGCTGCTGATGCAGCTCGCAACCCAACAAGGAACCGACCATGACCACCACCGACTCCAGGCTCTCTGCTCACACCACCTGGCTCTTCGCGCTCGGCGCGATCGCCACCGGCATCGCCGCGTCGTACGCCCTGAACGGCCTCGGCCAGAAGGTGACCGCCGCCGTCTACTTCGCGGTCGTCGCGATCGGCGGCTTCGCGTCGACCTACATGACACGCGCGCGCGTGCGCGGCGCGGTCCTCGCGTTCGTCACCGGCGCGGCGCTCGCGGCCATCGCCTACTTCTTCCTCGTCAGCAGCCTGTTCGAGCACACGACGACCGTGATGACCGATACGGTCAGCGGCGGCGCGGCGACCGCGCAGGGTGCGAAGGCCGGCGCGGCGATCGGCAAGACGTTCGGCATCTTCATCGCGGCGATCGTGTTTCTCGAGACGATCGTCGCCGGTATCGGCGGCGCGATCGCCGGCGGCAAGGTGCGCGGCCAGGGCGGGCTCGCGAAGCACGCGAACCACTGCATTGTAGGTGGGACCCA
>DAIRFU010000825.1:0-2922 GCA_036794935.1 Kofleriaceae bacterium
GGCGACGCGCGCCGACGCGCGGCACGTCCCATCCGGCCGCTACGTGTGGCTGCGCTTGCCGTGCGCGCGCTTGCCGTGCGTGGCCTTCGCGTGCGAGCGCTTCGCGGGCGAGCCCGAGGCGTGGGATCGCTTCGCGTGCGAGCGCGAGGCGTGGGCCCGTGGCCGCGTCGCGCGCTTGGCCGCCTTCGTGTGGCCGCGTCCCGCGTGACTGCGCGTGTGTGCGGCGCGCTTGCGATGTCCGTTCTTGCCCTCGCGCACCACGGAGACCCGATCGGCGGCCGGCGCCGGCGGCTTCTCCCCGGCGAGCGAGGCCTTGAGGGCCGCCATCAGATCGGTGACCTCGGGCCTGGGCGCCTCGGGGGCCGCGACGATCTCGCCGCCCTTCGCCTTGTCGGCGATCAGCTTGCGGACGCGATCCTTGACCTCGTCCTCGTACTGGCTCGCGTCGAACGTATCGTGCTCGAGCTGGCCGACGATCTGCGACGCGAGGTGGAGCTCCGCCGCCGCCGACTTCGGCAGCTTGCCGAGCGGCACCTCGCTCCACGGCTTGACCTCGTCGGCGTAGCGCAGCTGGTGCATCGCGAGGCCGTCCTCGAACGGCCGCACCATCACGATGTATTGCTTGCCGCGCGCCGCGTACGCCGCGACGCCGACGAGCTCGGCGTCCTCGAGCGCGTCGCGCAGCAGGCGATACGCGCGCTCGCCGCCCTTGTCGGGACCCAGGTAGTACGTGCGGTCGACGTAGATCGGATCGATCGCGGACGCCGGCACGAACTCGCGGATCGCGATCTCGTCGCTCGCGACCGCCTCGAGTGCCTTGAGCTCGTCCTTCTCGAGCTCGACGAAGTTGCCCTTCGTCAGCTCGTAGCCCTTCGCCATGTCCTCGCGCTCCACGACACCGTGCCGCGGGCACACGTACTGCTGGTGCAGCCGCTCGCCGCAGCCCTCGTGGATCAGGTGAAAGTGAATCTCGTGCGTGTGCTCGCTCGTCGAGTAGATCTTGATCGGGATCGAGACGAGGCCGAACGCGATCGTGGCGGTGTCGATGGCGCGTGCTGGCATGTACGCACCGAGTTGCGAGTCGCGTACCAGCCTGCGAGCACAGCGCATCGCGGCGCGGCGTGACGTCGGCGCGCGTAATGCGACGAGCCGCCGCGAGGCTCTCGCGGCACGCGGTTCGCAGCCTACCCGGGTCGCCATGAGAAATGTCCTCACCCTTCGCGCCGTGCTCGGCGCTCTGCTCGCGGCCGGCGCGGTCGGCATCGCGTGCTCGAGTCACACGCGCGACGCCGAGACCGTGCCTCCGCGCGAGCTCGGCACGTCGATGGTCGCGTTGCCGTCGAACCCCAGCTTGCCTCCCGCCGACGCGGCCGAGACCGAGCCGCCGCCGATCGAGCCCGCGGTGCCGCTCTCGCATCCGCCAACCACCGCGCCTCCCACGACGACCGCACCACCCGCGGCGTCGCCGAACCCGGGCGCGAACGAGCCGACGACGCCGCCGGCCGCACCGCTCGAGCCGGGCCTGCCCGAGCCGACGACGCCGGCCCCCGAGCTCCCGCCGTCACCGTCGCCCGAGCCGCCGACATCGCCCGCGCCGGCCACCCCGATGCCATCGCCGAGCGAGCCGCCGAGCAGGATGCCGATGCGCGCCGCGCAACCGGCGACGCCACGGCCGTCGTCGAGCGACCGCTCGAGCAGGATGCCGATGCGCGTCGGGCAGCCGATGCAGGCGCAGCCGGTGCCCGCGCCGCCTGCACCCCCGCAGCCCGCGCAGCCGGTCCCCGCGCCGCCGGCACCGCCCGCACCCGCGCAGCCGGCACCGACGCAGCCCGCGCAACCCGCGCCTGGTCAACAACCCGCGCCGCCGGCGCCCGCACCGCCGGTGCCCGCACCGCCGCCGCCGGCGCAGCCCGCGCCGGCGCAGCCCGCGCCCGCGCAGCCCGCGCCCGCGCAGCCCGCGCCGGTGCAACCCGCACCCGGCCAGCCGGCACCTGGGCAGACGCAGCCGCCCGGCGACGCGGGCGTGCCGAGCCCGCCGATGCCGCGGGATGCGGGCACCGCGGGCGCACCGGGCCAGGCTCACGCTGCGGGAATCGCACCGCTACGCGACGCCGCGCCGGCGTTTCCGCGCCGAGACGGCGGCACGCGCTGATCGCGCCGCCGTAACCTGCTACACCGCCGGGATGGAGCCCACCACGATCGCCGCGCAGCTTCGCGAGATCGCGGTGTACTTCGATCTCGACGGCGATCGGCACCGGGCGCTCGCCTACGACAAGGCCGCACGCTCGATCGACGCGGCGAAAGGCCTGCACCGGCTGCTCGACGAGGGGCGCCTCGAGGAGCTGCCCGGCATCGGCCCGTCGATCGCGCGCACGATCGGCGATCTCGCGCGACGCGGCTCGAGCACGCTGCTCGAGGGCCTGCGCGCGAAGTGGCCCGCGGTGATCGTCGAGCTCGCGCAGCTGCCGTCGGTCGGCGTGCAGAAGGCGCGCAAGATCCACCAGGCGATCGCGCCGGCCGATCTCGACGCGGTCGCCGCCGCCTGCCGCGCCGGCGTGCTCGAGACGTTGCCGGGGTTCGGCAAGCTGAGCGCGCAGAAGATCCTGAAGGCGATCGAGGATCGCAGCCTGCGCGGCGCGCGCGAGATCCATGTCGACGCCGAGCAGCACGCCACCTCGCTCGCTCACTACCTGCGCGCGCACGATGCGGTGACGCGCGTCGAGATCGCCGGACCGGTGCGGTGCTGGTGCGAGATCGTCGATCACCTCGCGTTCGCGATCGAGACCGACGCCCGCGACGCGGTCATCGAACGGCTCGCGAGCTACGGCCTCGTCACGTCGGTCGACCGGGCGCCCGTCGAGCAGCACCCCGAGGTGATCGCGACCAGGCGGACCGCACCATCGCCGCACAGAACCGGGCGCC
>DAIRFU010000199.1:0-7038 GCA_036794935.1 Kofleriaceae bacterium
GCGCACCTTGAACGGCTGGCCCTGGATCTTGTTGAGGCCGGCGCCGCCGGGTTCGAGGAGGGCGGCCGAGGCGGCCGCCGATGGCCACCACACGGTCTCGGCGGACAAGCCGTTCGGGCTCTCGGTGTTTGGCTACTACAACGTCGGCAGCTACGCGTTCGTCGGCGGCAGCGACGTCAAGCTCATCAACCCGATCTTGTAAGCCCGCCAGCGCCGCGGCCACCGCGCGTGCGGTAGGCTGTCCCCGTCGTATGCCAGCGGTGACGATCGTCCGCCCCGGCGAGGAGCCGATCGTCGTCGAGGCGCCCGAGGGCGCCACGCTGTTCGAGGCGGGCGCGAAGGTGGCGGCCGGCATCGAGACCGCGTGCGTCGGCAAGGGGACGTGCGGCCTCTGCCGCGTCAAGATCCTCGCCGGCGCGGAGCACCTGAACCCGTTCACCGACGAGGAGAAGAAGCACCTCGGCAACGTCTATCACCTGACGAAGGTGCGGCTGTCGTGCCGCTCGCGGCTCGCCGGCGACGTGACGATCGAGATCGTGCGCAAGAAGAAGAAGTGACGCCCGCTACGGCAGCTTCGTCATGCAGAGCTTCGTGTCGTGCTCGCCGACGTCGCAGGTGACCGTCCACTTGAGGTGCGGCTTCTGGCCCGAGTTGACGAGCTGGAGCTTCTGCTTGCCGACGGGCACCCGGAACGGTTCGCGGCGCGGTGCGCGACCGAGCAGCGAGCCGCGGAAGTAGACGTCGGCCCAGCCGCCGCCGTCGAAGCGGAGGTGGACGAGCCCGAACTTCGGTCCCTGCTTGAGCGCCTGCGTGACCTCCACGGTCTTGCCGGCGACCAGCCGGATCGTGTCGCGGTAGGTCTCGTAGCCGGACTTCACGATCACGAGCTCGCCGGCCTTCACCGGCGCGAGGTCGTTACGGACGAGTGGGGTCTCGCCGAGCAGCCGGCCATCGAGGCTGACCTGCGCGCCGTCCGGCGTGGTCGTCACCTTCAGCATCGCCTGTGCCTCGCGCAGCTCCGGCGCGAACAGCAGCGTGTCGTTGGCGCGGATCGTGCGCTCCTGCTCGACGGTCTCGTGGCCCTCGAGCTCGAGGTGAATGCGGAACGTCTTGCCCGCCTCGACGCGCAGCTGCTTCGGCTTGGCGTGCGTCAGCGGACCGAAGCGCGAGCTCTCGACGATCACGCCGTTGCCGTCGGTGAGGTAGCCGGTCGCGCCCTCGGGGCTGGGATCGATCTCGAGCGTACCCATCGCGACCTCGGCGGCGGCATCGCGTGGTGTCGCGGTCGCGACGCCATCGGCCGGCCGGCTCGTCAGCTTCCACACCCCGAACCCCGCGCCGGCGAGCACGAGGAGCGCGAGCACGATCCACAGGCCGGTGCGCGATGGCGCGCTCACCGCGGTATGCGTCGTGCTCTTCGGCCGGTTCGGGGTGGCGTCGCTCTTCGGGACCGCACCGGTGGGCGGGGCGCCGGGCTCGGTGCGCCGATCCGGATCGAAGTGGGCGTCGAGCAGCTTGTGGAGCCCCGAGTCCGGCGACGATGCGGCGAGCGCGCCGGCCTCCGACGCTCGCTTCGCGCGCGGCGCGGCGACCGCGGTCGGATCGATCTCCTCGAGCTGCGACAGCCCGTCGAGCCCGATCTTGCGGATCATGCCGGTCGAGTGATCGAGCCGATCGTGCGTCTCGGTGCTCGGCGGCTTGCCGTCGGTGACCGCGGTGCGGCGGGCGACCGATCGCTCGCGCTCGGCGGCGCCGAGCTGCTTGCGGATCACGTCGTCGAGCTGCTGGCCGGGGCCGGAGATCCGCTTGGCCGGCAGCACCGAGGCGACGGCCTCGGAGACGTCGAGCGCGGTCGCCATGATGCTCGACTCGTAGGACAGCTCGATCAGCTGGCGCAGCACGATCGCGGGGCGCACGGGCCGATCGATCGGCCGGCGCGAGAGCGGCGCGGCGAGGATCTCGTCGAGGCGCGACGGCACGCCCGGCCGGATCGAGCCGGTCTTCGGGATCGGCATCGCCTCGATGTTCTTGATGATGTCCTCGGCCTCGTCGCCCGGGAACAGCTTCTGGCCGGTGAACAGCTCGAACATCACCGACGCCGCCGAGAACAGATCGCTGCGCGTGTCGAGCGTGTCGCCACGCGCCTGCTCGGGCGACATGTAGCGCCACTTGCCCATCACCTTGCGCGGGCCGGTGCCGCGGTTCGCGCGGTATGGCGACGCCGCGACCGCGATGCCGAAGTCGCCGAGCTTCACCTCGCCGGCGCGGGAGATCAGGATGTTCGACGGCGACACGTCGCGGTGGACGACGCCGTGCTGGTGCGCGAAGTCGAGGCCGCGGATGATCTCGATCGCGATGTGCAGCGCGGCAGGAAGCGGCAGGTGACGGCCATCGTCCTTGTATTTCTTGATCAGCGCCGCCAGGTCGAGCCCGTCGACGTACTCCATCGCGATGAACAGCGACTCGCCGATGCGGCCGAAGTCGAAGACCTGCACCACGTTGGCGTGCGACAGCTTGACCGCGACCTTGGCCTCGGCGATGAACCGGGCCGCGAACTCGGGGTCGCTCGCCAGCTCGGGCAAGATCTTCTTGATCGCCAGGGTCTTCTCGAAGCCGTGCGCGCCGTACGCCTTCGCGAGGAACACTTCGGCCATGCCGCCGACCGCGATGCGGTCCAGCACGTCGTAGCGTTCGAGAGATTTCTGAAGTGGCTCTTCCATTGGACGTGGCCCACGCCACACCCACCGTCACCGTGGCGGGCGTAGGCCCGCCGTGCAAGGTGGCCTATAGTAAGGGAATGGCGCCCGGCTTGGTGGCCCGCGTGGCGATCGTGTGTGCGGTCTTCACGACCGCCGGGAGGGCCCATGCTGCGCGCCGGCCGGTCGCCGTGGTCGATCTGTCGGCGACGCAGCCCGCGACGCAGCTCGCCAACGATCTCTACCGAGCCCTGCTCGATCACCCGCAGCTGCAGCCGCTCGACAATCCGCGGTTCACCTCCGCGCTGCTCGGAGAGCTCGAGGACGAGGACGGCCCGCACCTGGCACGGGCGCAGCGCTACGAGCAGGAGGCCGAGGAGTTCCTGGCGCAGCTCGACGACTCGAACGCGGCGCGGGCGGCGAGAAACGGCATGGTCGAGCTCGGATCGGTGAGGCCGAGCTCGCCGATGCTCGGGCTCTATGCCGAGCTCGCCTTCGCGTGGGGGCAGGCGCAGATCGGCCTGCGCAAGCCCAACGATGCCGCGCTCGCGTTCGCGCTCGCGCACCGGCTCGATCCCGCGCACCGTCCCGATCCGACGCGCTATCAGCCGGCGATCGTGCAGGCGTTCGAGGCAGCCGCGGTCAAGCCGGCGGTCGCGGCGCGACTCGAGGTCAAGGGCGAGGGCCGGGTGTGGATCGACGGCGTCGAGCTCGGCCCGGCCGGCGCGACGTTCGACACCCAGGAGGGCATGCACGTCGTGCAGCTCACCGGCAGCGAGCGCGAGACCCGGGGCGAGCAGGTGATCGTGCCCCAGACCACGAGCACGACGATCCAGCCGGCGCCGGCGACCGAGGAGCTCAAGATCAAGCGTGCCCGGATCGCGCTGGTCCAGGCCCGCGACGCGACCGAGCGTGCGTCGGCGATGAAGCGCCTCGCCAAGCTGCTCGGGGTCGGCGATGCGGTGCTGATCGCGAAGGCCGGCGGCAGGCTGACGGTGCAGACCTGGCGCGACCGCGAGCCCGGCTTCTCGGCGGTCGTGGTGCACGGCAACGAGGAGGCGAGCGACGTGCTCGCGCCGCTCGCGCCCCCCGCGAAGGTAAAGCCGGAACCGGAGCCGCTGCCGTTTCTGCCGCCGGTCGTCGAGAAGCGCTGGTACCAGAAGAACTGGGTGCGCGCGTCGATCGCGGGCGGTGTGATCGCAGCGGTGGTGGGCGCGATCGTCTACGCTCGGCGCGATCAGTTGCTGGGAGCCATCAATCCGAACACGCAGTGGGAGGACCTGCGATGACGAGGTCGCTCGCCGCCGTCTTGCTCGTGCTCGCCGCGTGTGACACGCCGCCGCTGACCGTACGGTTCCGGCTCACCGACACCGGCGCCCAGCAGTGCATCGGCGTGCAAGGCAAGAACACGACGGACTGCGCGGACATCGCGATGGACTGCGATGCCGTCGTCAGCATCCGGATCGTGCCACCCGATCACCCGGAGCTGCCCTACGTGTCGGTCTGCCAGGCGCCGATCAACCCCCGCGATCTGTGCTCGATCGCGAGCGTCGATCTGCCGCAGCCGACGGTCCCCGTGCCCGAGCAGGTGCTCGAGGTCCAGGTGGCCGTGTTCCCGCGCGACGAGGTCGGCACGGACGAGGAGGGCAAGCTGGTCTGTCCCGTGGTCGACTTCGCGGCGAACGGGCTACCGGTGACCGGCGGCTGCTTCGCGGGCGATCCGATCTCGTGCCCGGCGCGCCCTGCCGTCGGCGGCCGCGCGTTCTATTACCCGGGGGACGACGAGACCGTCGTGAGCCTCGGCTGCACCGAGCTCGCGCTCCTCAACGGCGAGCAGTGCACGGGCGGCAAACGGACCGACGTGTTCGCGACGGTCACCGAGTTCGAGTTCCCCAGCACGGTCGACGTGGTGACCGCGAACCACCTGTTCGTCTCGATCGGCGAGCCGACGATCAACTCGTCCGGCACCTACACGCTCGACGCGAGCCGCACGTACCAGCTGCCCCACACCGACGCCGCGACCTGGAGCGACACGCTCGAGGATCCGATGCTGGTAGGGAGCTACTGCATCGAGGTGCTCGAGGATGCGCCGATGGCGACGCGCACGCTCACCTGCCAGACGCTCCCGGCTGGCCGGATCGACGCGACCGGGATCCGGCTCAAGCCGGACAAGCTCGCCGAGATCCTGACCGCGCTGAACGGCACGACGAGCTTCCCGAGCGAGGGGCTCGTCGTCGGAATCGTGCTGAACGACTCGCTGATGCCGGTGGCGAACGCGACCGTGACCGCGCCGGGAGGCACGGTGAGGTACCTGTCCGCCGATCGCACGTCGCTGTCGACGACAGGCGGCACGAGCTCGAACGGTATCTTCGTGTCGACCGACGCGCCGTACGGCACCATGTTCAGCTGGGGCGAGCAGTCGAGCTTCGGTGGCCTCGTCGAGGGCAAGGTCACGATCGTGGTGCTGCAGGAATCGATGGCCATGGGCAACTGAGGACGCGATCTGCGGTAGAAACGCCGGGTGCCCAGGTCGGTGACTCGCAACTGGTACCGGATCGCGCTCGCGCGGCCGGGAGCGCCGCAGCTGGTGGCCGCGTCGGGCGAGCACATGGGCCAGGCGATCGCCGAGGCCCAGGAGCACGTGACCGGCAGCTGGCCGATCGCGGTCGAGCAGGCCTCGGGCGAGCAGATCCCGCTCGGCGAGTCGGTCGGCAAGGGGCACGTGCTCATGCTCGGCGATGCCGGGCCGGAGCTGCCGACGTTCCGCTGGCCGGTCGGAGTGTTGCCGGCGCTCACCGGCGTCGGCGCATTCGCCGGCGCGCAGCCCGGCTGGCTCGTGCGACCCGATCCGAAGCTGCTCGTCATCGAGGCGCAGACCGACTCCGAGCAGCTGACCGATCTGTTCCTCGGTCTGGTCGAGCGGCTGCCGTCGGCGGACAACCTCGAGGTCCGCATCCAGCACCACTTCGAGGATGCGGCGACGAGCGACGTCTGGCTGACGTCGCGGGTCAACGCGAAGAAGATCCTGCGCTTCCTCGACGACTACGACGTCGAGCTGATCGGCAACGGCCACCTCGAGCTCAGCGTCTACGTGCGCGCGCACAACGCGACGCTGCGGCTGACCGAGCACAAGACCGTGGTGTGGATCGCCGACGGGCGCGCGCTCGAGACCGAGGTCATGCAGTGGCTCCGCGAGCTCAAGGTGCCGCGCGTCGAGGCGCTCGTCACCGTGCGCGACGGCCCGCACTTCCACTATCGTCCGCTCAAGAGCCGCGATCGCAAGAAGCTAGGCGAGGAGCTGTACCGTCAGCGCTTGCGCAAGGTCGCCACCGTGCCGCGCGACACGGCCGGGTGATCGCGCCACCAGAAGCGCAAGGGCCGCTTCGCCCAGGGCCCGGCGTAATCGACCCCGATGCGAGGCCCCTCGCCAAGCGCGGGCGGCTGCGCGTGCGCGGCGACGTAGAGCTGGCCCTTCGCGAGGTCCTTGCGATCGTGGCGGCGATCGAGGCGCAGCGCCTGGGTGACCTTGCCGGGGCCGCTGCCGGTGCGCGGATCGTCGGGCAGACCGGCGAGCGGCGCGATCGCGCGGATCAGTACGGCCTGACCTTCCCCCGTGGGCCCGGTCACGATGTTGAACATCTGGTGGATGCCGTAGCACAGGTAGACGTAGCTGATGCCGCCGGGCCCGAACATCACGGACGTGCGCGCGGTCGGGCCGAACCGGGCGTGGCTCGCGAGATCCTCGGGGCCCAGGTAGGCCTCGGTCTCGACGATCATGCCGGCGCGGCGCCGGTGCACGAGCGCGCAGCCGACGAGGTCGCGCGCCACGGTGACGACGTCGCGCCGAAACCACGCGGGAGCGAGCCGCGCCGCCGCGAGTGTCTCGAGATCGATCGCGCCCTCGATCATGAGGGCGGCGGGGCAGGGCCGAGCAGGTGCGCGCGATCGGTACCGTCGAGCACGGTCTTGACCCTACCATCGGCGGTGAGCGCGTCGAGCAGCTCGCCGGTGACCTGCTGGTACAGCTCGGGGCGCAGCACGCCCTGGAGCAGGCGGAAGCGCAAGAACAGCAGCGCGGTCTGCGTGACGTCGGCCAGGCAATAGTTCTGGATCTCGGCGAGCTGGCCGGCGGCGTAGAGGCCCTCGACCTGCGAGCCGTCGACGCCGACCTTGCCGGGCAGCCCGATCAGCCGGGCGACCGCGTCGAGGCTGCCCGAGCGCGTGGCGCCGTGATCGGCGAGCCAGTCGCACAGATCGAGGTGACCCTCCTCGCTGTAGCGATAGCGGACGTTCTTCTCGCGGTAGTACCAGCCGAGCGACACGTCGTGGCACAGCGAGCGCA
>DAIRFU010000199.1:7048-10667 GCA_036794935.1 Kofleriaceae bacterium
ACACGACTCGGGATCATGGGCGGCACCTTCGACCCGGTGCACCACGGCCACCTCGTGGCGGCGAGCGAGGTGCAGAGCCTCTTCTCCCTGGACCAGGTCGCTTTCGTGCCGAGCGGCATGCCGTGGCACAGCGAGCGCATCGCGATCACCGGCAAATCGAAGCTGCGTCCGTTGTACGTCACGAGGACGGGCCGCGCGCGACCGACGAACCGCGAGAAGTCCTCGAGCAGGTGGCGCTCGCGCTCGTCGGGCGTGCCCTCGCCGCCGCTCGGATCGCCGACCACGCCGAGCCGCTTGAGCCGGTAGTTGTGGTCGAGCCAGAGGCAGCCGATCACGACGATGCGGTGCGCCCACGTCGGCGGGAACGGGAGCTTGACGTCGGGCGTGTCCTGCGTCACTTCCGGACGTTTCCAGCGCCCGCCATCGGGGATGGTCTCGATGTCGAGGATCAGGTACTCGGCGCTCGGCGTGCGTGCCACGGCCCGACGCTAGGCCGAAGGTGTGACAAACTTCAGCCGATGCGCCTCCGTGGCCGGCTCCTCGCGCTGGTTGTTGCCGTACCTGCCGCGGTCCCGGCGGTCGCGCGGGCCGAGACGCGGGTTCGTCCGCCCGGCGTGTGCGTCGAGGTCTCGGTCGACTTCACGCCGACCGACGCGCTGCAGATCGTCGCCTGGATCGAGCAGCCCGACGGCACGTTCCGCGACACGATCTACATGACGCAGAAGACCGGCCTCTATGGCCTGGGCAACCGGCCGGGCCGCTCGGACTTCAACACCGGCTCGCCGCTGCACGACACGTGGCCGTACGGCCGCCGCGAGCAGACGTTTCCGGTCTGGGCGCACCGTCACGGCGACAGCTTCCCGCTCGTCGTGTTCCAGAACGGCGACGACGATAACCTCTCGCACCCGCTCGCACAGAGCTCGCCGGAGGCGCCGCCGCCGTACAGCCGGCCGATGATGCCGGCCGAACCGGAGTTCGACACCGGCACCGCCGCCTCGCCGACGTTCACGGACAAGGGCAGGTTCGCCGACGGCCAGAGCTCGCTCTACCCGCCGCGCGCCGATCTCGAGCGCCGCTCGGAGGACTCCGCCTCGGTCGCGCTGTTCCGCGATGCGAATCCGTTCGACGCGATCACGCGTGCGACGCCGCCGGGCGGCACGCCGGCGACCGCGACGTGGGCCGCGCCGCAGGACATCGAGCTCGGCGACTACGTGCTGTTCGTCGAGGCGAGCAAGACGTACGACTTCAACGCGACGTACAACGAGACCACGTTTCCGTCGCCGGTCGTGCAGTGGTCGGGCTACGGCAAGGCGTGGCGCGGCCAGCCCTCGGTCGTCTACCGGGTGCCGTTCTCGATCGCGATGACCGAGTCGGCCGCGTCGACCGATGCGTACGCGGGATACGGCGATCCGAGCGGGCAGACCGGCACGCTCGCCCCGCCGGACGCGACGATCACGACCGACACGCCCGGCTCCGGTGCGTCGCGCATGCAGCTCGTCTCCGACGGCAGCGCGATGTACCGCGTGCGCGTGCGGACGCGCACCGAGGTCGATGCCGCGGCGCCCGCCGCGGTGGGCGCGCCGCTGGTGACCGGCGTCGGCAGCACGACCGCGAAGCTCGCGTTCGTCGCCAGCGGGGATGACGGCACGACCGGCATGGTGACCGGCTACGAGATCCGGCTGCGCGCCGGGTCACCGATGACGGCGGACAACTTCGACGACGCGGTCGCCGTCGCCGCGACGGTCACGCCCGGTGCACCGGGCCAGGAGCAGACCCTCGAGCTGACCGGCCTGCTGCCCGAGACCGAGTACTGGGTCGGCATTCGCGCGTTCGACAACTGCTTCAACCGCGGCGAGCTGGTCGTGATCCCGTTCACGACGCTCGATCGCGATGCCGCCGAGGTCGACTGGTGCTTCGTCGCGACCGCCGCCTACGGGTCGGCGATGGCGACGGACGTCACGCTCTTGCGCCACGTGCGCGACTCGCTGCTCGCGACGACGGTGCTCGGGGAGCTGGCGATCGAGACCTACTACACGTTCGGACCCGCGCCCGCGGCCGTGATCGGGCAATCCGAGCTACTTCGCGCTAGCGCGCGGGCCGTGCTTGGCCCCATCATCGCGTGGGTCCGTCACCTCGCGTACTGACGCATGCCGATCGCTCGCCCCGTCCTCCTCGCCGCGCTGGTCGCGCCTCTCGTCGCGGCCGCGCCGGTGCACGCCGGCGAGCAGTGCATGAATGTCTCGGTCGACTTCACGCCGACCGACTCGCTGCAGATCGTGGCGTGGGTCGAGACCGCGGCGGGCGAGTACCAGGCCACGGTCTACATGACCGCGAAGACCGGCGTGTACGGCCTGGGCAACCGGCCCGGCCGCTTCGACTTCAACAGCGGTCCGTACCCGAACCCGGCGCTCGGCATCGACGACATGTGGCCGTACGGCCGCCGCATCACGACGTTCCCGGTGTGGGCGCATCGCTACGGCAAGACGTTCGAGGCGGTGATCTTCCAGGACGAGGCCGAGGACAACCTGAGCCACAGCTTCTCGGACAGCTCGGCCGAGCACCTGCCGTACTGCCGGCCGATGAGCGCGGACGGCAACGGTCAGTGCTGGAGCTCGGCCGACAAGATGATGTGGGACACCGGCACGTGCGCGACGCAGGTGTTCACCGACAAGGGCAAGCTGTCGCCGACGCTGACGTCGCTGTATCCGCCGCGCGCGGACCTCATGCGCGATCCGTCGATCGACTCGCCGTCGGTCGACCTCTACGCCGAGAAGAACCCGTTCGACGGCGTGTCACGCGCGACGCCACAGGGTGGCATGCCGACCGAGATCCGCTGGCCGGTGCCGAAGGATCTGCCGGCCGGCGATTACGTGATGTGGATCGAGACGTCCAAGGAGTTCGACTTCAACGCGACGTACAACGCGACCTCGTACCCACCGCCCGTCGTGAGCTACGCCGCGTGCGGCAAGCCCTACCGGGGCCAGCCGTCGATCGTCTACAAGGTGCCGTTCACGATCAGCGAGACGGCGACCGAGGCGTCGACCGCCGAGTACGTCGGCTACGGCGACCCCGACGGCGACGATGGCACGATCCGGCCGCCCGACGCGACGATCACGACCGACACGCCGGGCTCGGGCGCGCTGCGCTTCCAGCTCGTGTCCGACGGCGACATGTATCGCGTGCGCGTCAAGGCGACGCCCGAGCTCGACTTCGCCGATCCCGACATGCCGACCGGCCTCGCGGTCGCGGACGTCACGAGCGCGAAGGCGACGCTCGAGTTCGTCGAGCCCGGCGACGACGGCACGACCGGCCGGGTCGCCAGCTACGAGATCCGGATCCGCGCGAACAGCGAGCTCACCGAGGCCAACTTCGCCGACTCGATGCAGGTCGTCGCGAACGTGATGCCGGCCGGTCCGGGGAACGTCGCGACCGTCGAGCTCACCGGGCTTCTGCCCGAGACCGAGTACTGGGTCGGCATCCGCGCGTACGACGACTGCTTCAACGAGAGCCCGCTCGCGATCACGAAGCTGACGACGGCCGAGCGCGTGGTCGGCGAGGTCGACGCGTGCTTCGTCGCGACCGCGGCGTACGGCTCGCTGATGGCGAACGACGTCGAGCT
>DAIRFU010000826.1:0-2914 GCA_036794935.1 Kofleriaceae bacterium
ACGAGCGCGCGCACGAGCTCGACCCCGACGCGTTCGATGCCGGCCAGCGCGACGCGTACGCGCGCGTGCGCACCGAGCTCGGCGAGGCGGCGCCGGCACCGGCATCGACCGGACCGCGCGAGCCGATCTTCGGCATGCTCGAGGCCGGCGAGCACGCGCGTGCGGCCGAGCTGGTCGGTGATTCGAGCTGGCGCGTCCGGCGTGCCGCCCTGCACGCGGCTCGCTTTCGCTTCGCGTCGGAGAACCAGGTCGAGGTCACCCCGCGGGCGCGCGCGGCCGCGCTCGCGGTGCTCGTCGACTCGCTCGCCACGATGGATCGCGAGGTGCTGCACGCCCGCGCGCTCGCGCTCCTCGTCCGCGAGCACGCGTACTTCGCGCGCGATCCGATCCCGCGGCTCGGCGAGCGGATGACGCGCGAGGCGTTTCACGCCGAGTTGCGCGCGCGCGGAGGCGTCGCGATCGGCGAGCACGCAGCGCCACCGGCCGCGTTCGTCGATCGCGAGGTCGTGCCCGGCGCCCGCGTCTCACGCACGAGCGACTACATCGCGCTGCTCCGCGATCTCGCCCAGCTGCCGCCCACCGAGGCGCTCGCGCAGTTCGAGCTCGACGAGGCGGGCTACCTCGAGATCGCGAAGGCGTGGGCCGCCGCGATGGCCGAGGACCCGACGATCGCGCGCACGATCAGCGCCGGGCTCGCGAAGCGCTGACGCGGCGCTTCACACGCTGGTCAGGCCGCCGTCGACGACGAGGACGGTGCCGGTCGTGAACGATGCGGCATCGGACAGCAGATAGACCGCGGCGCCGGCGATCTCCGGCGGCTGCGCGTGGCGAGCCAGCGGCGTGCGGTTGACGACGTGGTCGCGCAGCATCGGGTTCTGCACGATCGCCGCGGCGAACCGCGTCTCGACGAGGCCAGGCGCGATCGCGTTGACGCGGATCTGCGAGCCGCCGAGCTCGAACGCGAGCGTCTGGGTCATGCTGATCACGGCGGCCTTCGTCGCGCCGTAGATGCCCTGCATCGGCGCCGCGCGCAGGCCGGCGACGCTCGCCATGTTCACGATCGCGCCGCCGCCATCGCGCGACCGCGCGTGCTTGACGAACGCGCGCGCGACGTAGAGATAGCCGCGCACGTTGACCTCGAACGTCTTGTCGATCGCCGCGTCGGGCGTGTCGACGAGCGGCCCGAAGTACGGGTTCGTCGCCGTGTTGTTGACCGCGCCATCGACCTTGCCGAACCTGTCGACCGCGCGCGCGAACAGCGCGTCGACGTCCTCGGCCTTGCCCGTGTGACACGCGACCGCGATCGCGCGATCGGCGGGCAGCGAGCCCGCGACACGATCGAGGTCCGCCTGCTTGCGGGACGCGAGCACGACGTTCGCGCCGGCCTCGACGCACGCGCGCGCGATCGCCTCGCCGATGCCGCGGCTCGCGCCGGTGATCACGATGGTCTTGCCCTGGAGCATGGGCCGGACGCTAGCACCCCGGCGGGGCCGGGCGCAGCAGGCGTGGCGATCCGCGTCAGCGCGTCGCGGCGCGGCTGCGCGAGCGCACGGCGGCGCGCGTGCACAGCACGGCGATCGAGCCGGCGACGACGCCGACGATCGAGCCCGTCGACACGCCGGCGAGGCCGAGCACCGTCCACATCCCGAGCGAGCCGAACACCGTCATCAGCGCGAGCGGGCCCGCCTCGCCGCGCATCTTGATCCGGCCCTTGCCGCGGAGCCGGTGGAGCGCGAACGTGAGGGCGCCGCTCATCACGAACGGGAACGCGGCGATCGTCAGGGCGATCTCGAACCCGCGCGCACCGCCCGAGGTCGCCGGGTGCGGCAACACGAGCGTGGCCAGCCAGTCGCGCTCGTCGTCATCCTTGGCCGCCCCTTCCATCACGAGCAGCGCCCGGACCTCGTCGCGATCGAGCTGCAGCTTCGGCGCGACCTTCCGGCGTGCCGCGCAGTGCGGGCAGACCACCGACGAGTCGCTCATCCGGCCTCCGCAGGCATCGCACTCGGCCATCCCGACTACGTAGCGCATGTCAGCGCGACTACAGTCGGAAAGATCGCCGCCGATAACGCCTTGACGCATCGCAGCAGTAGCGCCATAAAATGAATGACGGTTCATTCAGTAGGGAGGAACCCAGCCATGGCGCAGCAGAATTATTACAAGGCCAACCTCCGCGACCTCTCGTTCCTGCTCTTCGAGCAGTTCCACCTCGAGGACCTGCTCGGCAAGCAGCCTTACGCGAACTGGGGCAAGGACGAGGTCAATGCCGTGCTCGAAGAGGCGTACGGCTGGGCGCAGAAGTACCTCGGCCCGCTCAACACGGTCGGCGACGAGGTCGGCTGCAAGCTCGAGGACGGTACGGTCAAGACGCCGCCCGGCTTCAAGGAAGCCTGGCAGGAGCTGTTCAAGGCCGGCTGGCGCACGCTCGCGATCGACGAGAAGCACGGCGGCCAGGCCGGTCCGTTCACGCTCGCGATGCTCGTCGAGGAGTTCATGTGCGGGGCGTGCACGTCGTTCAACATGTACCCGGCGCTCACGCAGGGTGCCGCGGAGGTCATCGTCACGTTCGGCACGCCCGAGCAGCAGGCGACCTACGTCGGCAAGATGTTCGACGGCTCCTGGGCCGGCACGATGTGTCTGACCGAGCCGCAGGCCGGCAGTGACGTGGGCAGCGCGGCGACCACCGCGAAGAAGCGCCCCGACGGCACGTACAACATCCAGGGCACGAAGATCTTCATCTCGGGCGGCGATCAGGACCTGACGACGAACATCGTGCACATGGTGCTCGCGCGCACGCCCGACGCACCGGCGGGCACGAAGGGGCTCTCGCTGTTCATCGTCCCGAAGGTGCGCCCCGACGGCACGCCGAACGACGTCAAGGTCGCCGGCATCGAGCACAAGATGGGCATCAAGG
>DAIRFU010000200.1:0-10622 GCA_036794935.1 Kofleriaceae bacterium
GGCTTCTTTCAGATCATCAGCGGCGACAAACCATCCGATGCGTTCGGCAGTCCACTGATGCTGTATCGAGTCGCGTCGGTATCGGGCAACCAAGGCTGGGACTCGTTCATGCTGATGATCGCGCTGATCAGCATCAACCTCGGCCTGATCAACTTGCTGCCGATTCCGATGCTCGACGGCGGCCACCTGCTCGTGTTCGGCGTCGAGGGCGCGATGCGCCGGCCGCTGTCGGCCCGGGCGCGCGTCCGCATCCAGCAGGCCGGCCTCGTCGTGATCGGCCTCATCGTGCTGCTCGCGGCGAGCAATGACGTCATGCGGTTCTTCTCGTGAACGTCCTCGGCATCGATACGGCGACCGCGGTCGCGAGCGTCGCGCTGCTCGCCGACGGCCGCGTGCTGGCCGAGGCGCGCAGCGACACCGCGGGTCACCGCGCCGATCTGCTCGTCCTCGTCGACGACGTGTGCCGGCGCGCGGGCGTCGCCGGGCGCGATCTCGTTGGCGTGGCGATCGGCGCCGGCCCCGGCTCGTTCACCGGCCTGCGCATCGGCATGGCGACCGCGAAGGGCATCGCGTTCGCGGCGCAACGGCCGCTGTGGGCGGTGTCGTCGCTGGCCGCGCTCGCCGAGGCCGAGCTCGAGCGCGAGCCGTCCGGTTTCGTCGTCGGCGTGCTCGATGCGCGGCGCGGCGAGGTCTATGCGGGCGCGTACCGTCACGCATCGACCGGCATCGCGCTGGTCGGTGACGAGCGCGTGCTGCCGCCCGGCGAGCTCCCCGGGTTCGCGCCGCCCGGTGCGCGGTTCGCGGGTGATGCGGCGACGGCGTATCCCGAGCTGGCCGGGCTGCCCGGTACGTGGGGCGTCACGCCCAGCGGTGCCGCGGTCGCGCGGCTCGCGCTCGCCGGTTCGCGCGTCGACGTGCTCGTCACCGGGTCGCCGTCGTACATTCGTCCGTCGGAGGCGGAGGTGAAATACCCCGACGGCGTCCCCGGTGCGCTCCGCAAGCGCTGAATAATCGGCGGTTGCACGGCCGCGTTGCCGCGTTCCCGTTCCGGCGGTATCGTCGAGGTACCAGGTAATGGTCGGAGGACGCTTGAGCACACACGAGGTTTCGAAGGAAACACTGCTCGCTGAACTCACTGCCGAACATCGCCGCCTCGACGAGATGCTGCAACAACTCGAGAAGCGACGCGCCCTGACTCCAACGGAGCGAGCCGAGATCTCCCGGCTGAAGAAACAGAAGCTCCTGACCAAGGATCGGATCACGCGCCTCGCGTGATCAGCTCGACGCGAATCTCGCTCGGCGTCTCCTTCCCGGCTTGCTGATGTCTCGACGTACGCCGACCCAGGTTCTCGACGACAAGCGCGGCGCGGTGCGTGCCGCGAAGCCCCTTCGGGCGAGCGTGCTGATCGGCAAGCGCCGGGCGGCATTCGCTGCGGAGAGCCTGTCGACCACCGGGGCGCGGCTCGTGGGTCCGTTCGCGCTGGCCACTCACCAGCGCATCGACATCGTCTTCGAGCTGGAGGACGGACCGATCAGGGTCGCCGCCGAGGTGGTGCGCGTGGCGACGAAGGACCTGACCGAGGATCAGGTCGCAGTCCGGTTCGTGCACGTCCCGACCGCTGCTCGCGCCGCGATCCATGCATTTGTCGCACGGACGATGGAGCTGACGGGGACGGCCGACGACGAGGACACCGAGACGATCCGGCTGCCACGCGTGGAGCTCGAGGAGGAGCAAGCGACGGTGCGCTATCCGCGCAAGAAGCGCCGGTCGCACTAGCTCCGGTTGTGGGTAGGCGGCCGCGGGGCACGAGGTACAGTCGGCGCCATGGCGTTCACCGCGCGCTTTCGCTGCATCGCTGGTTGCCCCGGCACGTACCCGCTCGAGCAGGTCATCTATCGCTGCCCGACGTGCGGCGAGCTGCTCGAGGTCGCGCACGACATGGCGGCGCTGCGCACGCGGAGCGCCGAGCACTGGAAGCAGCTGTTCGCGGAGCGCTGGCGCAGCGTCGAGGAGCCGTATGGCTCGGGCGTGTGGGGCAAGCACGAGTGGGTCGCGCCCGAGCTCGCGCTCGAGCAGGTCGTGTCGTTCCAGGAGGGCACAACCGCGCTGACCCGCGTCCCGCAGCTCGCGCGGGCGCTCGGCCTCGGCGATGTCCGCGTCAAGCAGTGCGGCACGTCGCACTCGGGCTCGTTCAAGGACCTCGGCATGACCGTGCTCGTGTCGATGGTCCACCAGATGATCGCGCGCGGCGAGCCGATCCGAGCGATCGCGTGCGCGTCGACCGGCGATACCTCGGCCGCGCTCGCCGCGTACGCCGCGGCCGCCGGCATCCGCGCGGTCGTGATCCTGCCGCGTGGCAAGATCTCGACGGCGCAGCTCGTCCAGCCGCTCGCGATGGGCGCGCTCGTGCTCGCGATCGACACCGACTTCGACGGCTGCATGCGGCTCGTCCAGGACCTCGCGACGCGCGAGGGCGTGTACCTCGCGAACTCGATGAACTCGCTGCGCCTCGAGGGTCAGAAGACCGTCGCGATCGAGATCGCGCAGCAGCTCGGCTGGACCGTGCCGGACTGGGTCGTGATCCCGGGCGGCAATCTCGGCAACGTGTCGGCGCTCGGCGCGGGCTTCGAGATGCTGCACGCGCTCGGCCTCGTCGATCGGCGCCCGCGGATCTGTGTCGCGCAGGCGGCGCACGCGAGCCCGCTCGCGGCGAGCTACCGGAGCGGCTGGGCGGACCTCGAGCCGGTCAAGGCGCAGACCACGCTCGCGTCGGCGATCCAGATCGGCAACCCGGTCAGCTTCAAGAAGGCGGTGCGCGCGCTCCGCGCATTCGAGGGCGTGGTCGAGGCGGTGAGCGAGGCCGAGCTGGCGGACGCCTCCGCGCGCGCCGACCGCGATGGCCTGTTCACGTGCCCGCACACCGGCGTCGCGCTCGCGGCGCTCGAGAAGCTCGCGGCGCGCGGCGAGATCACGCGCGACCACCGCGTCGTCGTGATCTCGACCGCGAGCGGGCTCAAGTTCGCCGACTTCAAGGTCGGCTACCACGAGGGCACGCTCGCCGAGGTGCCGGCGCCGCGGTACCGCAACACGCCCGTCGAGCTCCCCCAGAGCTACGACGCGGTCCGGGACGCACTGCTGCGTGGCCTCGAGCGCTGAGCGATTTCGGCCGGTTGCGAAAAAAGCGACGACCTCGTGGAACCTTCGCGCCGCTCGCGGGTGATACCGGTCTGCGATGCAGGCTGCCGCGCGAGCACGATCGGCCGAGCCGCTCGACGAGCTGACACTTCGCCGCGCGCAAGGCGGCGATCAGCGCGCGTGGCGCCTTCTGATCGAGCGGTACCAGCAGCCGGTGCACGCGCTGATCTGGCGGCTGCTCGCCGGTCGCGCGCGCCATCGCGCCGAGGATCTCGCGCAGGAGACGTTCGTGCGCGTGCTGCGCGGGTTGCCGCGATTCGAGCCCGCCGGACCGGCGACGCTGACGACCTGGATCCTGACGATCGCGACGCGCGTCGCGCTCAACGAGCTGCGCCGGCCCGAGCCTGCCGAGCTCGCGTGCGAGCCGGTCGCCGAGGCGCGCGCGGATGCCGATGCCGAGCGCAAGCGGCTGGGCGCCGCGATCGCCGCGGGTGTCGGCGCGCTCCCCGATACGCAGCGCGCCGTGCTCGTGCTGCGCGAGTACCACGATCTGGAGTACGCGGAGATCGCCGACGCCCTCGAGCTCGACGTCGGTACGGTCAAGTCGCGGCTGTCCCGCGCGCGGGCCGCGCTCCGCGATCACCTGCGCACGATCCTGCCGGAGCTCGGAGGCCGCCGATGAGTCACGACGACGACACGCTCGCGCACATCGATCTGTCCGCGTGGGAGGCACCGCCCGCGCCGGCGGACCTCGTCGATGCCGTGATCGACCGGATGGGCGGGACCGCGGTCGACGTCGCGGTTCCCGTCGAGGGACCGCGCGAGTCGCGCCGGTTCTGGCTCGTCGGCGCGGCGGCCGTGGCGGTCGCGATCATCGCGATCGGCGCGTGGACGCTGCTCCGCTCGCCGGAGCCGGAGGCGGGGACCACCGGCGCGATGATCGCCGAGCGCGCGCGCTCGCTGTCGATCGGCGGTGTGCAGGCGGACCTCGACCCCGGCGCCGACGTGCGCTGGCGGCGCGAGGGCGACCTGCTCCGCGTCGAGCAGCGCGCCGGGACGGTCGCGTGGCGGGTCGCGGGCGGCACGAGGCTGGTCATCGCTGCCGGAGCCGAGGTGGCTTCGGTCGAAGCAACAGGCGCGAACCTACGAGTGGAGGTCCAGATGAACGCGATGGATGTGCGAGTGATCGGGGCGAGTGCGTTGACCGCGGCGGCGGTCGCGATGGTGACGGTCGTGGTCTACGAGGGGCACGTCGGGGTGAGCCGACCCGGCCAGCAGACGGTGGTCGTCGCACCGGGCTCGACCTACCAGGTCAAGCCCGCGCAGGAGCCCCCGCTCGTCGGTGCGTCGGTCGATCCGGACCGCGGCGGCGACGAGGCGACCACGTGCGATGCCGAGGCTCTCAAGGAGCGCGGCATGGAGAACATCAACATGGGCCAGCACGCCGCCGCGCTCGAGCTGTTCGAGCAGTCGCTCGCCTGCAAGCCGGACTCGTACGTGGTCCAGCTCGCGTTCATGGAGTCGTGCAGCGCGAAGAACCCGGCGAAGGCGAAGCTCTACTACAAGCAGCTCACCCCGGCTCAGCAGCAGCGGTTCGCCCAGATCTGCATTCGCAACAACACCGAGTATCAGGACGACGACACCCAGGACGCCGCGTCCGCGAGCTGCGACGAGGTGTCGTGCGTGCTGACCAACTACGCGGGCGCGTGCTGCGCGAAGTACGAGCGCACGAGCGCGACGCCCGAGGGACTGACCCGCGGTGACATCACCCTCGGCATCCGCGAGCTCCGCGAGCAGATCCGCGCGTGCGGCGAGAAGGCACCCCAGGGTGGCAAGCTGGTGGCCAAGGTCGACGTGCGGCCGGCCGGCACCGTCGCGCGCGTGTCGATCACGTCGTCGCCGAACGCCGCGCTCGCCGGCTGCGTACGCTCGCTCCTCGACAAGGCGCGGTTCACGCGGACGCGCAAGGGTGGCACGTTCTCGTACCCGTTCGTGTTCCCGGCCGCCGACGGGACCGGCACGTGTGACGCCGAGGGCCTCAAGGAGAAAGGCATGACGTACATCAACAGTGGCCAGCACGTGGCTGCGCTGGCGGCGTTCGAGGAGTCCCTCGCCTGCAAGCCGGACCCTCACGTCGTCCAGCTCGCGTTCATGGAGGCGTGCAACAGCAGCAACTCCCCGAAGGCGAAGCTCTACTACAAGCAGCTCGCGCCCGATCAGCAGGACAAGTTCCGCCAGATCTGCATCCGCCAGAAGGTCGACGTCGAGTAGCAAGCCCGCGCAGTTCGTCACACGGCCCGGCGGGCGGTCGTGATATGCCAGCCCGCGATGAGGATGAGGGCCTTCTCGATCGTGTTCGTCTGCGCGCTGGCGGCCTGCGGTGATGATGCGCCGCCGAACACCACCGGCGTGACCACCGAGCTGTGCACGTACGAGCCGGTGCCCGCCACCGCCCACGCGGGCGGCACCGTCGCGGCGGCGCCTCTGCAGGCGGGCGCGGCCGAGGCCGTGCTCGACGTGCCGGTCGGCACCGCACTCGGTGGCTACACGTCACGCGCCGGCTTCCTCGGCGCGGCCGGCGTGGTCGATGCCCGCAAGGTCGCGATCTCGGGCTCGTTCAACCCGTCGATCGGCGTCACCACCGCGCCGCGGGTCAAGGCGGTCGCGCTGACCGCCGGGGACGAGACGGTGATCCTGATCAAGATGGACGCGATCTTCGTCTACGAGGGCATGCTGTTCGATCTCGAGCAGCGGCTCGGCCCCGACTATGCGGGCAAGGTGATCATCACGGCGTCGCACAGCCACTCGGCGTGGGCGCAGTTCACCGGCCACGGCCCGCTCAAGCTCGGCGCCGGGCAGATGCGCCAGCTCGTCTACGATCGCTTCCTCGCGACGTTCGAGGCGACCGCGCGCGAGGCGCTCGCCGCGCGGCGGCCGGCCAAGCTCGGCGTGTTCCACGATGCCGACTTCGATCCGACGAACCAGATCAACCACGATCGGCGCGGCGACAACGACTCGCTGGCGGGCGGCGACCGCAAGGACAACCAGTTCTTCCTGATCCGCATCGACGGCACCGATGGCGCGCCGATCGCCGCGATCCCGATCTTCGGCGAGCACGGCACGCTCAACGACGACGACAACCCGCTCGCGTCGACCGATGCGCCGGGCGCGATCGAGCGCGTGTTCGAGGAGCAGTTCGACGACAAGGTCGTCGTCATGCACGTCCAGAGCGCGGGCGGCGACAACTCGCCCGAGGGCCACGGCGGCCTCGATTGCAACAACAAGCCCGGCAACCCCGGCGACCCGTGCTTTCTGTGGGCGAAGGAGGAGGGGCACGGCCGCGCCGCGGCGGCGACCATGATGGAGGCGTGGACCGCGGCGGGTGCGGACATGCGCGACTCGCTCGAGCTCGAGATGCTCACCCGCTCGGTCGAGACCGGCCCGAAGCCGGAGACGTTCACCATCCGCGACGGCGCGCTCGACTACATGGCGTTCGACAGCGAGCGCGTGCCGGATCGCGTCGTGTACAGCGGTGACCAGATCGCGTCGCCGATCGACGAGTTCAATGCGCCGGTCGGCGCCGCGCTCTGCGAGAAGGAGGACGCGATGTTCCCGGCGGCCGCGATCACGGGGACCGACCAGCTGCTGCCGTACGGCTCGTGCCTGCGCCTCGATCTCGCCGGCGACATCCTCGGCGAGATCTTCGCGATCGACTTCGGGGTCGACGAGACGCATCCGGTCTGCGAGACGACGCGCACCACGATCTCCGCGCTGCGCATCGGTGACTACGTGATCGGCACGATGCCGGGCGAGCTCACCGTGATGCTCAAGCAGTACCTGATCGATCACTCGCCGGTCCCGGCCGATCACACGATCCTGCTCGGCTATGCGCAGGGGCACGTCGGCTACATGCTGCGACCCGAGGACTGGCTGCTGGGCGGCTACGAGCCGAGCATCACGTTCTGGGGGCCGCTCGAGGCCGAGTACATCGCGGAGCGGCTGGTCGACCTGATGCCGCTCGCGTTGACGCCGATGCGTGAGGACGCGGCGTCGGCCGGCGCGACGAAGGTCGCGACCGCGACGATGGTCGACGACTTCGAGATCGACGATCCGGCGCTGCAGGCCGGCACCGTCCCCGCGACCGTGCCTCCGATGATCTGGGCGCGCACCGGCACGCCGGCGCAGGCGCAGCCCGCGGCACAGATCCCGCGCGTGGCGGGCATCGCGCAGTTCGTGTGGATCGGCGACGACCCGAGCGCGAAGACACCGCACGTCACGCTCGAGTACGACGCCGGCACCGACGCGTGGGCGCCGGTCGCGCGGCGCAGCGGCCGCCTCGTCGAGGACAGCGAGATCGTGCTCGCGTACACGCCCGATCCGCTGCAGCGCTCGGGACCGCAGACGCACTACTGGGTCGCCGAGTGGCAGGCGGTGCCGTGGGTCGGCGCGGTCGGCGTCGACAGTCTCGACGACCGTGGCGGCGTGCCGCTCGGCCGCTATCGGTTCCACGTCGAGGGCAAGGGCTGGACGCTCGACAGCGACCCGTTCGAGGTCGTCGCCGGCGGCGTCTCGCTGCTCGCGTCGCGCAGCGGCGGTACCATCGAGGCAACCGTGCGGCTCTCCGCGCCGAAGGGCTGGCGCCTGCTCGACATGGCGCTGATGTCGAACCAGCCGATCCCGGTGCGCTCGCAGCCGGTGACGATCGAGCTGCGCAGCGCCGCGAACACGGTGCTGTCGGCATCGACGATCAGCACGGACGCGAGCGGCGTCGTCTCGGTTCCGGACGACGCGGCGGCGACGAGCGTGCGCGTGGTGGACCGCTTCGGTAACGCGGCGACCGCTACGCTGTAGCCGGCCCCGCGCCGGGGTGCTTCGGCACCGTGATCGTGAACACGGACCCGCGGCCGGGCTCGCTCTCGACGGCGACGTCGCCGCCGTGGGCGCGCGCGATCGCGCGCACGACCGACAGGCCGAGACCGAGGCCGGGGCGCGACCTGCTCGGGTCTGCGCGGTAGAGCCGGTCCCAGATCCGCGGCAGCGCCTCGGGGTCGATGCCCTCGCCGGTGTCGCGCACCCGGACGAGCGCACGCTCCTCGCTGCCGGCGACCTCGAGCGTGACGCGGCCGCCGCGCCGCGAGTACTTGATCGCGTTGTCGACGAGGTTCGCGATCGCCTGCCGCATCCGCGTCGCGTCAACCGCGGCGGTGACGTCCGTGGTCGCGTCGACGGCGATCTCGACGCCCGCATCCTCGGCGACATGCTCGTAGAGCTCGACGGAGTCGCGCGCGAGCTGCGCCAGCGACGCGGTCGTGAGGTCGAGTCGCATGAGCCCGGTCTCGGCCTCCGAGATGTCCATCAGCATGCGCAGCATGGCGAGCACGCGGTCGGACTCGTCGATCGTGTCGCCGAGTGCGTCGCGCATCGCCACCGGATCATCACCGCGTAGCGCGACCTCGGCGCTGCCGCGCAGCCGGGTGAGCGGCGTGCGCAGGTCGTGCGCGACGTTGTCGAGCGCGTCGCGCATGCCGTGCACGAGCTGCTGGTTGCGCGCGAGCATGCGGTTGAACAGCTCGCTCAGCTCGGCGAGCTCGTCCTCGCTGCCGTTCGACGGCACCCGCCGCGACAGATCGCCCGACACGGCGACATCGCGTGCGGCCGAGGCGAGCTGGCGGATCGGCCGCAGCGCGTGCCTGGTCACGTAGAACCCGCCGACCAGTGCGAGCGCCACCGCGAGCACGAGCAGCGCGACGAGCCCGGGGCGCAGCCGCTGGGCGATCGCCTGCCACGGGTCCTCGTCGGCCCCGACGTCGAGCTGAAGCTCGCGCGTCGTCCGCGAGGCGGTGCGCACCGCGGCGGTGACGTCGCCGCGCTCAAACAGGGTGTGGCCCTCGGCATCGCGCACCCGGACCGCGACGTCGCGCTCGCCGAGCGCCGCCGCCTGCTCGATCGCGCTCTGGTACGCGGGGAGGCCGCTGCGGACCAGGACCGCGAGGTGATGCTCGACACGCGTTTGCACGATCGACGCGTCCTCCTGCGCGATCGCGCCGCGGATCGCGGGCACGGCCAGCGCGACGAGCGCGGCGAGGCTGATCGCGAACGCCGCGACGTACCAGGCCGTGATGCGCACGGCGAGCGAGCGGCGCGGCCGGTGCTCCTCAGTCGGCGCGGAGGACATACCCCGCCCCTCGCAGTGTGTGGATGAGCTTCGTGTCGTGCTCGCGGTCGAGCTTGGCGCGGAGGCGGCTGACGAGGACGTCCACCACGTTCGTCTGCGGATCGAAGCCGTACTCCCAGACGTGCTCGAGGATCATCGTCTTGCTGAGCACGCGCTCGGCGTTGCGCAGGAAGTACTCGAGCAGCGTGAACTCCTTGGCCTGCAGCTGAACGGGCTTGCCGTCGCGCTCGACCTTGCGCGTGCGCAGGTTCGCGACCACACCGGCGTAGCGCAGCTCGAACGGGTTGCCGGCTGGCGCCGTGGCGCGGCGCGACAGCGCGTGCAGCCGGGCAACCAGCTCGGCGAACGCGAACGGCTTGGTCAGGTAGTCGTCGGCGCCGGCCTCGAGGCCCGCGACGCGGTCGTCGACGGCATCGCGCGCGGACAGGATGATGATCGGTGTCGTGACCTTGCGGCGGCGCGCCTCGCGGATCACGTCGAGTCCGCTCTTGCCGGGCAACATGACGTCGACGATCGCGACGTCATGGCTGGCCTCGGCGAGCGCGTGCAGGCCGTCGGTTCCGGTGTGCGCCCAGTCGATCACGTGACCCTCCTGCGACAGGCCCTTGTGCACGAATGCGCCGATCCGGTCGTCATCCTCCACGAGCAAGAGGCGCATGCTTCAAGGAGAGCAAGCGAGCCGGAGTTTTCAAGACCGCGAGGAGCGTCGATCGCTGGGCACGACGCGCTCGAGCGCGGTGCGCGGTAACCAGCCGGTGCGGTCCTCACCCGCACGTACGTAGACGTGATCGCCGCGCTGCATCTCGATCTGCACGGCCTCGCCTGGGCGCGCCGGGAACGCGGGCTCCGCCGCCGCGAACGGCGCGATCCGCGCCGTCCCCTCGACGAGCACGATCGCGCGGTCGGGTGCCGGGGCCACGCGGAGCGCGATCGCGCCCGCGCCGAGCGCGACGGTCACGCCGGCGATCGTCAGCCCGCTGCCGAGCCGCCGCCGTGACGACCACGCGATCGCGAGGACACCGGCGCACGCGACCACGGCACCCCAGAGCGCGAGCCACGTCCAGGTGTCGGCGGTGACCCGCCCGAGCACGGCATCCGCGCGCGACACGTCCGGCCCGGTCACCGCCGCGCGCTCGCGCTCGCGCGCGAGGTTCGTCGCGACCGCCTCGTCCTCGGGGGCGATCAACCGCGCACGCTCGAGCGCGAGGATCGCGCGCCCATGCTCTCCGAGATTCGCGTAGGCGTTGCCGAGGCCGAGCAGGGCGTTGACCGACCAGCCGTCGTGCTCGATCGACTGCTCGAAGGCCGCGG
>DAIRFU010000201.1:0-1428 GCA_036794935.1 Kofleriaceae bacterium
GAGCCTCTGTCAGCTCCGTTTCGGGGGCTTTGATCAGGTCCTTCATGTACGGTCGAAACTGCACCGTACATGCCCGCGGGAGTATCGTGCGCACATGCCACGCATGGCCGTGTTCGGTGCGGGCGCGATCGGCTGCTGGGTCGGTGGACGCCTGTCAGCCGGTGGCGCAGACGTCACGCTGATCGGACGCGCGCGCGTGATCGACGAGCTCGCCGGCGGCCTCCGCACGAGCGACCCGACCGGCGACACGCGCGAGGCGCACCCGGCCCTCGCGACCGAGGCGGCCGCCGCGGCGACCGCGGAGCTCGTGCTCGTCACGGTCAAGTCGGCGGCGACTGCCGAGGCGGCGCGCGAGCTCGTCCCCGTGCTCGCCGGCGGCTGCGTCGTGGTCAGCCTCCAGAACGGCGTGCGCAACGCGAGCGTGTTGCGCGACGCCCTGCCCGGCCACCGCGTGCTCGCCGGCATGGTGCCGTTCAACGTCGTGCGCGCCGCGCCCGGCCACTACCTGCGCGCATCGGCGGGCACGCTGATGGTCGAGGCCGGAGCGGCCATCGCGCCGCTCGCCGACGCGTGCCGCCGCGCGGGCCTCGCCTGCCAGCTGCGCGACGACATGCCCGCGGTGCAGTGGTCCAAGCTGGTGCTGAACCTCAACAACGCGATCAACGCGCTGTCGGGCAAGCCGCTGGCCGACGAGCTCGCCGACCGTGACTTCCGGCGCTGCCTCGCGGCGTGCCAGCGCGAGGCGCTCGCGCTCCTCGCCGCCGCCGAGCAGCCACTCGCGCGGATCACGCCGCTGCCCACCGCCTGGATCGCGAAGATGCTGACCGTGCCGAACGGCGTGTTCAAGCTGCTCGGCCGCCGCGTCGTGGCGATCGATCCGCGCGCGCGCAGCTCGATGTGGGACGACCTCGAGGCGAGGCGGCCGACCGAGATCGACTACATCCAGGGCGAGATCGTCGCGCTCGCCGAGCGGCTCGGCCGCGACGCGCCGGTCAGTCGCGCGCTCGTCGGTCTCGTCAAGGATGCCGAGCGCGGCGGCCGGCGAACGTTCACCGGCGCCGAGCTGTACGCCGCGCTCTTAGGTCGCCCATAGCATCACGCCGAACGCGGCGGCCATCGACACGAACAACAGACCATCGAGGAAGCGGCCGTAGCTCTGCAGGCGGGCGCGCAGCGGCGCGGTGCCGTCGTGATCGGTGATCGGCAGCTCGGCGCGGCGGAGCTGGCGGACCAGCGCGTCGAAGCGATCCCAGTCGCGCGCGGCGAGAAACCACCACGACCCGCGCCTCGCCTCGAGCGCGACACCGTCGCGGTAGACATGGGCGGTCACGATCCGCGCCGCCGACTGCGTGAAGCCGAGCGCCGCCCAGCCCCAGCGCACGCCATCGCGCGTGAGGTCGCGGTCGCGCGTGGCGTCGATCCCGACGT
>DAIRFU010000201.1:1438-3607 GCA_036794935.1 Kofleriaceae bacterium
CCGAGAACGCGATCGGCAGCACGAACTGCGTCGACGCGTGCCAGCGATAGGGATGGCGCCACACCGCGGCCCACGTGATCGCGCCGAGCAGCACGACGATCGCGAGCGACACGGTCGCGAGCCGGCGCGCGCGGGGCGGCGCGCGGAACGTGCCGAGCGGCGTCCCGACCAGACCGATGCCCGGCGGCAGGTCGACGACGCTCATCTGCCGGTCAGACCCGGCGCCATGACCGCGACGCGCAGCCGCGCCAGCAGCACGTCGCGCTCGGCCGGGTCGGTGATGCGCTCGCCGGCGCGGTGAACGTAGAACACGTCGGCGACCTTCTCGCCCTCGGTCGACACCTTCGCGAGCGAGATGTCGAGGCCGAGATCGGCGAGCGTCTGGGTGATCGCGTGCAGCACGCCGACGCGGTCCTGCGTGAACACCTCGACGATCGTCGCCTGCGACGAGTCGTCGTGCAGCTTGATCTCGGTGACCACGCCGGGCGTCACCCGCTTCGGCATGCCGCTGCGCGGCCGCCGCCGTGCGATCAGCGCCGCCACCGCGCCCGGCTCGCGTCCGCCGGCCAGCAGCTCGCGCAGATCGCCGGCCAGTCGCTTCCAGCGCGCGTCGTCGGCGGCGATCGCCTCGCCCTTGAGGTCGCGCACGTAGAACGTGTCGGTGACCATGCGGGTCCCGGCGGGGAGATCGACGTGGCCGAGGAACGCGCCGAGCACGTCGACGCGGTTCGCGGTCAGCGCGCCTGCGATCGCGGCGAGCACGCCGGGGGCGTCGGGCGCGACGATCGACACCTCGCTGTGGCCGCGCATCGGGAAGCAATGCACCTCGACGGCGACCGGCGGTTGCCTGTCGCGCGCCGCGGCGACGAGCCGGACGTGGCGCGCCGCCTGGCGCGCGGTGAGCTGCGAGATCAGCTGCGGATCGATGCCACGCACGAGCTCGCGCGCGACCGCCTCGTCGAGCACGCCGTCGCCGGCCGCGATCTCGACGATCTTCGCGCGCGCCTCGCGGTCGCCCGCCTCGGGGTCGGCGTCGGTGGCCGACTCGCCGCGCACCGACTCGCCGCGGAAGTACCGGCCGGCGCGGATCGCGAGCTCGCTGAGCAGGCCCGCCTTCCACGCGTTGAGGTTGTCGGGCGCGGTCATCGCGGTGTCGCACAGCGTGAGCAGATACAGCTTGGACAGCCGATCCTCGCCGCCGATCCGCTCGGCGAACCGCGCGATCACGTCCGGATCGGTGAGATCGCGCCGCTGCGAGACGTGCGCCATCGTCAGGTGCTGGCGGACCAGGAACTCGGTCACCTCGACCTCGTCGGCCGGCATCCCGAGCCGGCGCGCGACCTGGCCGGCGACGATCGCCCCCTTCTCGGCGTGGCCCTTGCCGAGTGGCTTGCCGACGTCGTGGAGCAGCGTGCCGAGCAGCAGCGCGGCCGGCCGCGTGACCTGCTGCCACAGCTCGACCGCGAGGGGGTGCTCGTCGGCGAGCTCGCCGCGCGCGAGCCGCTTCTGCATCGCGAGCGCGTAGAGCTGGTGCTGGTCGACCGTGTACACGTGATAGAGGTCGTGCTGGACGCGGCACGTGCACGGTGCCCACTCCGGCATCAGCGCCGACAGGATGCCGAGCTGGTGCATCGCCTCCATCGCCGAGGGCAGCGCCGCGTCGCGGATGTCGACGAGCGCCTCGAGGAAGAGCTTGCTCGCGAGCGGGTCACGCGCGAGCGGCCGCGGGTCGCGCGCGATCGCCTCGGCGACCAGCTCGCGCGTGTGGCCGTAGACCGGCAGGCCCTCGCTCACCGCGATCCGGAACAGCCGCACCATCTCGCTCGGCCGCTCCGTGAACAGCCGCGGGTCCTTGATCGCGAGCTCGCCGTTGAACGTGATGAAGCTGCCGTCGAGCTGCACGATGCGCGGCTTGCGGCGCGCCGGGACGCGGGCGGACTCGAGCAGCCGGTCGGCGACCTGGACGACGCCGCGCGCGTGCAGGTAGTAGTCGCGCATCAGCGCCTCGACCGCAGGTGCGACGGCCGAGCGGATGTCGCCCTCGTGGGGGCGCGCGTCCGGGTACAGCGCGGGTGCGATCGCCTCCTGGACCTCGAACGTGAGCTGATCGAAGCGCCGCCGGGTCTGGAGCTGGACGAGCGCGCGGATCCGCAGCATGAAGTCGCGCGC
>DAIRFU010000201.1:3617-10583 GCA_036794935.1 Kofleriaceae bacterium
CCGCCGCGACGAACCCGACCTTCGACCCGAACTCGACGAGGTTCGCGATCACGCCCTCGGCCGTCTCCGGATCGAAGCTCGGCCGCGGCGGGTGCCAGCGGACCTGCGCCGCCCACAGCGCGGTCGAGAGATCGCGCAGCGCGCCGATGCCCTGCTTGAGGTTTGGCTCGAGCAGGTAGAGCGACGCGCCGAACCGATGGTGGCGCGCCTTCTTCTCGGCCGCGAGCGCGCCGATCAGATCGTTCGGGTTGCCGCCCGGCGCGAGCACGCCGAGCGTGGCACGCACGAGATCGGCCGTCAGCCGCCGGTCGCCGGCGATGTGGCGGGCGTCGAGCAGCGCGGTCGCGGTGGCCAGGTCACCGCGGGCGAGCCGGGCCGCGGCGCGCGCCTCGCGGATCGCGTGGCCGATCGCGAGTTTCTCGTCCCACAGCGGATAGAGCAGCCGGTCGCAGACCTGCTTCGCGGCGGCCTCGTCGTGATCGTGGAGCACGATGAAGTCGATGTCCGAGTGCGGGGCCAGCTCGCGGCGCGCCCAGCCACCGGTCGCGACCAGCGCGAGCGGCGCCGAGATGCCGTCCGCCGCCTGCGAGAAGCGGGCGGCGATCGCGTGATCGTAGACATCGGCGATCCGGCGGCAGGCCGCACCACCCTCCCCCGGCCCGCGTAACCTCGGCGCCAGCTCGGCGAATGTCGCGTCGAGCGCCGCGCGCAAGCTCGGTCCGACCATGGCGGGGGTAGCCATGCCCAAGGTGTAGCGCGGGTGGCGCACGTCGGGGGACGTTCCGTCGGCTTGACGCTGCCCCACCCCGGGCGCGACGCTTGGCAACTCGTGACGACGGCTCCTGCGGCGGGGACCATGCTCGGGCGGTACGAGGTCCTACGGCCTCTGGCCCGCGGCGGCATGGCCGAGGTCCTGCTCGCGCGCGCGATCGGCCTCAAGGGCTTCGCCCGCCACGTCGTGATCAAGCGAATCCGGGTCGAGAACGGCAGCGATCAGAAGGCGATCGACATGTTCCTCGACGAGGCGCGGCTCTCCGGCTCGCTGCATCACGGCAACATCGTCCAGGTCCACGACGTCGGCGAGGAGGACGGCAAGTACTTCTTCGTCATGGAGTACGTGCACGGCCGCGATGCCCGCGAGCTGCTCCGCACGGTCAAGGACAAGAAGGCGCAGATCCCGCTCGAGCACGTGATCACGATCGTCACCGGCGCCGCGGCCGGCCTGCACCACGCGCACGAGCAGCGTGGCCCCGATCGCAAGCCACTCGGCATCGTTCACCGCGACGTCTCGCCCGGCAACATCCTGCTCGCGTTCGACGGCAGCGTGAAGGTCGTCGACTTCGGCATCGCGAAGGCGCACGTGCGCTCGGCCGACACCCAGGCCGGCGAGACGAAGGGCAAGGTCGGCTACATGTCGCCCGAGCAGTGCAAGGCGCAGCCGATCGATCGGCGCACCGACGTGTTCCTGCTCGGCGTCGTGCTCTACGAGCTGGCCACCGTGCGCCGGCTGTTCAGGTTCGACAGCCGGTTCGAGACGATGACCGCGATCGTCGATCGCGACATCGCGCCGCCCTCGAAGTTCCGCAAGGACCTGCCGGCCGAGCTCGAGCAGATCATCCTCAAGGCACTCGCGAAGTCGCCCGACGATCGGTATGGCACCGCCGACGAGCTGCGCCTCGCCCTGCAGGCGTTCGCCGCGCGCGCCGGCCTGACGCTGTCCGCCGGGCGGCTCTCCGATTATCTCAAGGAGCTGTACGGCGAGGTGCCCGAGCCGTGGCTCGTCGACGAGCCGAGCGCCGAGCCGAGCGCCGAGCCGAGCGACGAGCCGGGCGCCGAGCCGGCTGCCCCGCACAGCGCCGCGGCGCCAGCCGCCGAGCCGGCGCCGGAGCCACCAACGTCCGAGCCCGTGCCCGAGCCACCGCCCTCACAAGCCGTGGCGCAGCCTCCGCCCTCGGCGCCCGCGCCCGAGCCGCCGCCGCGACCCTCGCAGCCGCTGCCCTCGGCGCCCGCGCCCGAACCGCCGCCGCGACCCTCGCAGCCGCTGCGCGCGTCCGGCCCGATCCCCGCGGCATGGCCGATCGATCCGAGCTCGGCGCGCCGGCGCAAGGCGCTGCTGCTGGGCCTGGGCATCCTCGCGGCCGGCGGGCTCGCGTTCGTCGCCGCCGCGTTCTGGGGCACGAGCGAGACGCCGATCGACCCACCGCCGGCGGCGCTCGCGCCAGCCACCATCGATGCGCCCATCCCGCCCCCACGCGCGGAGCAGGCGATCGCGCCTGCCGACGCCGGCGAACCACCCACGCCCGCGGCCGCCCTCGATGGCGGCGTCGACGACCCACGCGCGCCTACCGCCGACGCCGGGCCCGCGGACCTCGCGCAGCCCACCGGCTCGGGCAGCGCGACGCTCGTGCGCGAGGCCGGCACGCCGGCACCCGCGCGCCCGACGCTCGTGCGCGAGGCCGGCACGCCGGCACCCGCGCGCCCGACGCGGCCGCGACGCCGGGTGCGCAAGCCGGCCGCGAAGCAGCCGGCGGCCAGGCCCGCCGATGCCTCGCCGGCGAATGCGGGCAGTGGCGCGGCGGCGTCGCCGACCGAACCCGTCGAGAACACCCCCGAGGCCGAGCTCGGTCCGGACTCGCTGCGCCCGCCTCCGATCGACGACAAGCCGCCCGCCCTGCCGAGCGAGGCCACCTCGACCACGCCCGACTGACGCACGCCGCCCGTCAGCCGCGGTGTCGCCTGGCATCAGCGGGTCGGCCGGATCACTCGGCGAACCGCAACATCCCGAGATCGATCCAGCCGTCGCGGACCTTCACGTTCTGCAGGCGGCGATGGACGAGGCCCTGCGGCGCGTCGGCGACGATGCCCGCGATCGGCCAGCTCTCGGCGAGCGCGGCGGCGAGCTCCTGGGCGAGCTTGCTGCGCTCGCCGGGATCCCAGGCGGAGGTCATCGCGTCGAGCGCACGATCGACGCGCGGCTGCACCGGCCGCACCGCGCTGGTCCCGCCGAGCAGCGGCGTGACGTCCATGTCGACGCGCCCCGTCCAGCCCATCTCGACGACATCCCACGCACCCTCCCCGAGCTTCTTGGCGAGCCACGACTCGCCGCCGGTCTTGACCTCGAGCACGACGCCGGCACGGCGCGCGGCCTCGACGAAGTAGTCGCGCTCGGTCTTGTCCGGCGGCCCCGACGCGTCGCGCACCTCCGGCCGCTCGACACCGTAGAGCACGAGCTTGAGCTGTCGGTCGGGGCCCTGATCGCGGATGCCGTCCTTGTCGGTGTCGCGCCAGCCGGCGGCGTCGAGCAAGCGGCCGGCCGCGGCGGGATCGAAGTCGGGCACCGGCGCCTCCGGCCCGTCGACCGGACCGCCCGGCCAGATCGGCCAGTTCGCCGGCCGCGCGAGCCCGTCGAACACGCGCTTGGCGATCGCGCGGCGATCGATCAACAGCGCGAGCGCGTGGCGTACCCGCGGATCGGCGAGCAGCGGCCGCGACGCGTTGAGCTCGAAGTAGCGCAGCCTCGGCGGCGCGAGCTGCAGGGGCGCGAACGACGCCGCGAGGCCGGGCGCGCTCGCCTGCTCGGGCCAGTGCGCCGGGATGAGCGCCGGGATGATGTCGAGCTCGCCGCGCTTGGCCGCGGTCAGCGCGACGGCGGCATCGCGCTCGAGCACGAACTCGACGTCCTTGATCGGGTGCGGGCCGCCCCAGTACGCGTCGTTGCGCACGAGGTGGACGACGCCGTTCTTGCTGGAGCCGAACTTCCACGGTCCGGTGCCGACGAGCGCGCCGCCGGCGAGCAGGCTGCCGCTGTAGATCGCCATCGGCAGGATCGGGATCTCGGCGAGCGCGCGCAGCACGTAGCTGCTCGGGCGCCGGAGGCGAAGTCGGACCTCGAGCGGCGTGACCAGCTCGACGGCCTCGACGTCCTGGAGCATCGGCCGCAGGTGATCGACGTGCTTGCGTGGATCGCGAACGGTATCGAGCGTGAACTGGACATCGGACGACGTCAGCGGCCGGCCGTCGTGGAACGTCACGCCGGGCTGGAGCTCGATCCGGATCTCGAGCCCGTTCGGGGTCATTTGTCAGCTCCGCGCCAGCCGCGCCGCGTAGCGCGCGGGACCGTGCGCGTCGGGCGGTACGTAGCGAAGCAGCGGCTCGAAGATCGTGCCGACCGTGATCCGGGTGGCCCACACCGAGGGCGCGACGATCGGGGTCAGCCGGCCGGGATCGGCGTCCATGTGGATGCGCAGCGTGTGGCCGCGCGCGGCGAATACCGCGCCCCCACCCCCATCCTCGGCGAGCACCCGCGAGCCGGGCTCGCGCGCGGCCTGGGCGGTCGGGTCCGGCGCGTGCCGCCAGGGCTTGACGCGAGCCGGTGACTCGCACGCACTCAGAATCGCCCCGAGCGCAATAACCACGGCGACTTGAGCCACTCTGGGCCGCATGTTATGACCACAGCATGCCGAACCGTCTGGGGGTCCGCACCATCTCATTGGCGTGCCTCGTCGCACTGCCACTCGTAGCGTGTAGTGACAACGATCTCAAGGGCCCGGCCGCGGAGGTCAAGAAGAGCGACGTCAAGCTCGACTTGCCTGCCGTGCCAGCGTTTGACTTGCCAGCCTCGGCCGACGGCTCGCACTCGATCAAGGAGCTGCGGGTCAAGGGCAAGAAGCTCTTCGACACCGAGCTCACCGTCCACGGGTTCGTGACCTGGGCGTACGACTGCAAGACGGCGATCCGCAAGACGGACGAGTCCGACAAGGACCTCCAGGCGCGCATCGACGAGGATCCGACGCTGTGCGAGCGCGCGAAGTTCTACATCGGTGACACCGCCGACACCCCGATCGAGAAGAGCCTCTGGGTCGTCGACGTGCCGCGCCCGTACCACGCGCTCGAGATCAAGCGCATCAAGAAGCGGGACCGCACGGACTGGGATCGCTGCGAGCCCGACGAGAAGGACAAGATGAAGAGCGTCTGCCCGCCCTACGACGTCGGCGACGAGGTCGAGGTGTCCGGCACGTTCAAGACGTCCTCGCCGCACAGCGAGCGCAACTCGGACGGCCTGCTCGTCTACAAGAAGATGAAGAACATCACCAAGGGCTACGAGTCGCCCGAGGTCGAGATGCCCGAGGGCGCCGCCGGCACGCCGGGCGCGGTGCCGTCGCCCGAAGATCTCGTCAAGCAGCGCGGCGGCTGATCGCTTCGCGCGGCAGCTGCTTCGAGAAACCGGGCCTCGTGCTCGGGTTCTTGCGTTTCGGTCACCGCGAGGATGCGACCGCGATGACCGCGGTACACAGCGGCAGCGGCAGCACGACCGGCGTCTGATCGACGCGCGCCGCGCAGCCAACGCCCGTCGGCGCGGCGAGCGCGAGCGCGTGCGTTTGCGGCGGGCCGACGGGAGGCGTGATCGTCAACGCGACGTGATGCGCGATCGCGCGGGGTGGCGGCCCGGCGGGCGCGCGCACGCTGGCGAGCGCCTCCGCGAGCGCGTCGACGAGCGCGGGATCGAGCGGCCCGGCCGGCGCGCGCGTCCACTCGCCGAGCACGGCGCCGCGCTGGTACCTCACGCCGTCGACCGTCAGCGCGGAGATCGTGATCGGGTCCTCGTGCCACCGCGTCGGATCGCGCAGTGCGCGCGACGGGCGCGTGATCGTCTGCCACGCGGCCGGCTCGACGCGGATCGCGGCTGGCTCGCCCGCCCGCGCGATCACGTGATCCCACAGCTCGAGCGTGACCTCGGTGCCCGCACGATCGCGCGCGGTGACCGTGGCGCGTGGCGCGCCGCCCGGCCGCTCGACCACGGTGGTGCCCCGCGTGGTCAGCGCGGCGACGAGCTCGCGGACGCGATCCGGATCGGCGGCCTCGTCACCGATGCGCGGCGCGCTGCCGAGGTGGAGCACCGTGCCATCGGCGAGCACGAGCTGGTCGGGATCGATCGGCAGCGGGCGTCGATCGATCGCGTCGGCCAGGGTCAGCGCGTGCAACGCGGCACGTAGCTCGCGCAGCGCGGCGGCCTCGACGCAGCCGGCGCCGGAGCTGGTCTCGACGAAGCTGCGGCCATCGGGACACGTGCCGGCCTCGGTCAGCTCGCCGGCGGCCGCGACGTGCAGGCCCGGTCCGCCGCCGCGCGTCCCCGGACCGAGCGCCACGATCTCGACACCCGCGCACGCATCGGCGAGACGGGCGAGCGCGCGCTCGTCGAGCCACACCTGCGTGGAGGCGAGCTGACCGGCCTCGACGCGCAGCGGCCCCTCGGCGGTGCGCGCGGTGATCGGCTGGCCCGGCCCGCACGCGAGCGGGTGGCGCACGTGCAGCGCGAGCGGATCGGGATCGAGCGCGGTCGCGACCCAGCTGTCGACGAGGTACGCGACTCCGTCGCGCACGATCCAGCGCTGCGCCGTGCCCGGCAGCTCGTCGCCGATCGCGAGCGTGGTTCCGCCGAACCGGATCGCGTGATGCGAATCGTGCGCGGTGATCCCGGCGGCACTCGCGTCGGCGCGGCGGTGCCAGCGGGCGCCGCGCAGCGCGGTGAGCACCGCGTCGAGCGCCGCCGGATCGACGAGTGCCGACGAGTCGGTGAACCGCCACACGTCACCGACGCGCTTGATCGAGTAGCCCCACTGCCCTGCCATGAAGTGCAGCTCGGCGACCTCGGCGGCGTCGAAGCCGGGCGCGAGCGCGCGATCGACCGGCGCGTGATCGCGCGTGCCGAGCCCGAGCCGGAGCGCGACCAGCGCGGCCGCGATCGCCGCGAGCACGGCGAGGCCGCGGCCGGTCGCGATCACGTGCGCCTCCGTCTCGCGACGAGCAGCAGCGCGCCGATGACGATCCACGCGAGCGGGATGCCGGCGATCGACATCACGACGACGGCGCGGCGCTGGTCGGGCGTCATCACGAGGCGCACCTGATCGGGCGCGCGTGCCGCGACCGCCACGCGCGGCGCCGGCTTGCCCGCGAGAAACCGGATCG
>DAIRFU010000827.1:0-2906 GCA_036794935.1 Kofleriaceae bacterium
GCATCAATGTCGAGGTCGGTGACGTCGCGCGCGCCGCCCGGGATTGGGGCGCCCTGCTCGGCCTCGACGGCCGCCTGCAGGCAGGCTCGCGCGTCTACTTCACGGCCGGCGCCGTGACGCTGCAGGTGGTCGAGTGCGACCCGCCCCACCCTGCTGCGAAGGCGCTGTACTTCCTCGTCGACGATCTCGAGTCCGTCCACGCGCGCGCGGAGCAGCTCGGCTGGCTGTCGAACGAGCCCGTGCACGGTCAGCCCGGCGGCGCGATCGCGGTGCGCCCGTGGGGCGAGCGCTCGTTCTACGCCCAGGACAGCTGGGGAAACCCGCTCTGCTTCGTCGAGAGCGGCACGACCTACCCGGGCTGACCGCTCAGTGCAGCCCGTTGGCGGCGAACCGGCGCAAGAAGCCGTGCGCGCCGGCGCCACCGAGCGAGTTGCAGGTCGGCGACGCCGGGCCCGGCGCGCAGTCGACGTCGCGGTCGTACGACCAGTAGTGCACGCCGGCGAGCTGCCGGGCGATCGCGAACGCGGCCACCGCATCGGCATCGGCGAGCGTGAAGTGCTCGTTCTGCACGTCGTTGCCGCCGATCATCGGCGTCAGCTCGATGTTCTCCCACGGCACGCCCCAGTGATCGTGCAGGTTGTACGCGGCCTGCAGCGCCGACTGGCCCATGTCACAGAGCCCGCCACTGACGACGCACACCCCCGGGCTCGGACCACCGTAGTCCATCGTCATGAGGTTGACCGTGACGTAGCTCGGCCAGCTCGGACCGAACGTCGATTGCATCGCCGCCATCGTCCAGTCGCCATGGATGTTGAAGCTGTCGGGGGCCGCAGCACCGAGCGAGTGCGCCGCCGGCGCGCCATCGTTGTTCGCGAGGGTCGCGAGCGTGAGCGAGAAGCGCAGGCCGGGATAGGCCGCGTGCGCGGCCGCGATCCGGCGCACCAGGTCACCGATCATCTGCTGCGACTGTCCGGCCTCGATGTCGAAGTCGACGCCGATCAGGTTCGGCGACGCCCAGCGCGCCGCACGAGAACGCGCCCGCCGCGCCGCCGGTCGACAGGATGTAATCGACGTTTGCCGCGGTCAGCAGCGGCACGTTGGCCGAGGCCATCGCCGCGCCGGGCACGCCACCCCAGCTCTCGCTGCCGCACTCCCCGGTCGCGAACGCGAGCGTGATCGTCTTGCCGCCGTTCGCGGTCAGATCGTCGACCAGGCGCGTGCGGGTGCCCGGCACCAGCGTCGAGATCACGTTGGTGTTCCAGTCCATGTGGATCGACGTGTCCTTGTACGGGCTGAAGAGGAGCCCCGCCGGCGCGGTCCCGCCATCCGGTGGCGGCGGCGGCGGATCGTCGTCGGGCGGCGACGGCGGCTCGTCATCGGGCGGCGGCGGCGGCGGCGCGTCGTCCCCGCTGCACGCGACCGGCTGCCACAACGCGCGCACGGCGTCGGGTGTCCAGTCGGGCTGGCTCGTGTGGCCTTGCAGGCACTGATAGTGCTCGCCGCCATACGCGATCACGTCGCCGGTCGCGTAGGGCGTCCACGCCTGCCACGACGTGGCGGCCGCACACTGCTCCGCGGAGATCTCGTGCGTGACGCTCGTGCTGTCGAGGGTGCATGCCGTACCCGAGAGCGCGGCGAACAGGACGATGAAACGGGTGTGGTTCGTCATGACTCGACGGAGCCGGGTCACGCGCCCATCGGGTCACTGGCAGACGCTGACGCGGTCATGTCGTCGAGATCGTTGGCAAACAAAATTCGAACGCGCCGTGACCCGATCGAGCCGGCCACTCGCTCTATCGAGACATGAGCACGTACAGCATCCTGTTCAGCGTCGTCGCACTCGTCGGTTGCGTCGCGGCCGAGTCCCCGGCGGGAGATGACACGGGTGGAGGTAACGGCGGCGGATCCGACGGATCCGGTGGCGGTGGCGGCTCCGGCGGCGGCACCGCGCCCGAGGGCCTGGTGTTCAGCGCCTACAAGGACACGAGCATCAACATGGACTGGAACACGAACGTCATCTCGACGTCGGTGACCGGGACCCGCACGCCGCTGGTCGACGACATGACCGCGGCGGGCACCAGGACGATCACGCTCGCGTTCGCGACCGGCGAGTGCGGTACCGAGACCTGGGGCGGCGTGCCGGGCGCGGCGATGGCCGCGACGAACATTCCGCTGCTGATGGCCAAGGACATCGACTACATCCTGGCGACCGGCGGCGCCGCGGGCTCGTTCACGTGCGGCAGCGACGCCGGCATGACGGCGTTCCTCGAGCGCTGGGCCTCGCCGAACCTGATCGGCATCGACTACGACATCGAGGCCGGCCAGTCCGAGGAGCAGATCGGCCAGCTCGTCGAGCGGATCATCGCGGCGCACGCGGCGTACCCGCAGCTGCGCTGGAGCCTGACGGTCGCGACGCTCGCGAACAACGACGGCTCGCCGACCGCGGTCTCGCTCGGTGCCTCGGCGCCCAGCAGCTTCAACATCAAGGGCGACCAGACGCTCGCCGCCGTCAAGACACGCCTCGGTTTCGACGGCACCGCCGCGACCTGGCCGAGCTACGTCACGGTGAACTTGATGACGATGGACTACGGCGGACCGAGCCCCGGCGTCTGCGTCGTCAGCGGTGGCCTGTGCGACATGGGCCAGTCGGCGCTCCAGGCCGCGTACAACCTGCACGATCACTGGGGGGTCCCGTGGGAGAACATCGAGCTGACGCCGATGATCGGCGGCAATGACGTCCAGAACGAGCACTTCACGCTCGACGATGCCGACACGGTGAGCGCGTTCGCGATCGAGCGCGAGCTCGCGGGGGTGCACTACTGGTCGTACGACCGCGACGTCGACTGTACGATGGGCTCGGCGTTGTCGACGTGCAATTCGCTCGGTGGCGTCGGCACGCATGGGTT
>DAIRFU010000828.1:0-2904 GCA_036794935.1 Kofleriaceae bacterium
GTGCTCGTGCTTTCCTACGAGGTTCGCGCGAACGGTTGGCTACCGATCAAGAACGGCGAGGCCACCGCCGCGCGTCGCTCGGCACCGTTTACGGCGGTCAGTTCGGCGGACCTACAACAGCGGCTCGATGCGTCGGCGCTGACATTCACGGTCCGCATCATCAAAGCGGACGGTACGTCAGCGGCAGGCGCCGGCACCGTCGTGCAGCCCGACTCCAGTAACGCGCTTGGCTGCTGCTTCTATGTCGCCGACCCCGCCGACCTCGACGTCAACGGCGAGACCATCATCAGAATCAGCGCGACCGGGATGGAGCCGCGAGAGCTGGCGGTCACCGTCGTCGGCTACGATCCGTACTCATCGGGTGCCAGCCCAGCGATCGAAAACGCCACCACCGCCGACGCCATCGTCGAGCGCGTCCTCGACATCATCGAGGCCCTCACGCCAGACACCGTCTCCACGCGCTTTCGTCGCTACCGTGGCGAGGGTGACGGCGACTTCATCGCTTGGTGCGAGTCCAACCCCGAGTCTGCGTTCCGCCGCGTCCAGGCGCGGCACAGCGGATCGGTGCGGGTCCCCGAGGTCAGCAACGGCGACTTCGAGGAGCGGACCACGACGGTGACCGTCACGATCGCGTACCAGAACGACGCTCGCGCGGGGCGAGATCAGACACGCTCGCGAGATGCCCTGATCGGACTGGACCTCGATCAGTTGGAGATGGCAATCGGACTGTACAGCCGCGCCAACTTCGTGGCGCCCAACCCCGAGGCGTACTTCCGCGACTGGTCGTCGATTCGCGCCACGCAGACGGCGTGCACCTTCCTGATCGTCGAGGTGACGTATGCGTTCAACCGCGCTTTGACCTGATTCGGGTGTCGCCCCGTCTCCCCGCACTCTGCGGGCATGCACCCGTCTCACGAAGCTGCCATCGAGATCGAGGCGGAAACGACCCTCGGCGAGAACGTCTCCACGTTTGCCACGCTGCGCCTGCCGCAGAAGGGGCCGGTGGATCTCTCCACCCTGATCCAGAACAAGATCGACCCCGAGATTGCGCTGCAGTACCGCAACGACGGGACCAAGCACATCATCGGACCACAGGGCGGGACCTTCGTCACGCGCCACTACCTGACCGGCCACGGTTCGGCCACGACCGGCGCCACGACGATCTCCGCATTCGAGACGTTCCTTGGCAACGTGATCGGCAATGCCACGCTCTCGGCGGCGAGCGGTACGACCGCCAGCGGCGGCACGTCATCGGCGCTCACCACGGCGGGGTCCGCCACCTTCACGGCGGGCGCGCTGTTTCGCCTCGGGACGCTCGGGGATGCTCGCGGCAACGGGCAGGCGGGTGTGGTTGGCTCGCATGTCACCACCACGCTGACGAGCCTCACGGCGTTCGATGCAGCGCCGAGCGGGACGGACGCTGTGCTCTCGGGCGTCAATATCTACCCGTCCGAGAGTCCGACGGGGACGAGCGTCACGAGCTACCGGCTGCGCGTGCTGACGGCCAACGACAAGTACGAGCTGCACGGCTGCGTCGCATCGAGCTACGCACACTCGGGGCTCAACACCGGCGAGACGCCGATGATCGAGATCACCTGGACGGTGGCCTGGTGGAAGCGCGTTACCACCGGCACGTTCCCGTCGACGCTCACCACGGACACGAACCTGCCTGCGCCGGTCGCGGCGGGCTCGTTCTTCTGGCAGGTCGCGGGCACGGTGACGCGCAACAAGCTCGCCATCCGCAACTTCACGCTCGAGACCACGATCGGCATGGAGTTACAGAACGGTCCCGGCGGGCTCAACCAGTATCAGACGCTCGTGTCGGCGCGGCGCACCAAGGACGTCTACAAGATCACGTTCACGGTCGACGCCGAGGCGAACACGGCATCGCCTGCGCTCGACACCGCGTTCCTGGCGACGACCTTCCACCACGCGCTCTACACGCTCTCGGCCACCAACGGATCGAGCGTCGCCTTCTACTTCCCCAAGCTGGAGATTTGCGACGCGCGTCCGGTGCAACGCGCGGACGGCAACGTGAACCGCTACCAGGTCACGGCGTACGCGTACACGGGCACGGCGACCACGAGCGACATGACGCTGTCTGCCTACCGGATGCTGTTCTCGTGAAGCAAACAACCGTCGTCATCAACGACTTCGGCTCCGGCAGCTTGGAGCGGCGCACCCGCATGTCCGCGAGCGGCAAGAGCAAGGATCGTTGGAGTGTCACGCTCGACGCCAATCCGCTCTCGTTCGACTTCGACACCAAGACGATCGGCCGCGGCGTCGCCGACACGATCGCCGCCCATCTGCGCAAGCGCGTCTCGGAGATCGGCGCCGTCGCATCGCCGAGCACGCAGCTCAAACGCAAGTACGCGGCGAGCGCGCTGGCACGCGGCGAGTCGTGGGCGGTCCGTCGTTACAGCGGCGGGCGCACCGGCGCGACACCGCCCAACCAGTCGCCGCGGCTGTTCAATGACTCGGGCCGGTTCGCGCGCGGTATCACCGTGGGCCCGACGCGAGACAATAACTGGGTGATCAACGTGCCGGCAAACCGGCTCAATGCCACACAGCTCGGCAGCGAGAACGCGCTCAGCGAGATCGTCAACAAGCTGCGGCAGTACGTGCCCGAGTTCGGCAGTGCGGTCGATCTCGTGCAAGTGCCCGTGGTGAAGCACGCGATCCATGGCGTAGTCGGGGAACTGCGCGGCAAGGCTCGCGAGCATCGCTTGCATGGACTGCGCGAGTTCACAAAGGAACTCACCAAGGTCACGATCGAAGAGATCGGGAAGGATCAATAATGGCAATCGTTACTCGTCCGCCGAGCAACCAGAATACCTACGATGAGTTCTGGTCTGGCGATCAGGCGTTCAACCACGACGACGAGCGCAAGTTCGGAATCGCCCG
>DAIRFU010000202.1:0-10577 GCA_036794935.1 Kofleriaceae bacterium
TTTGCCGCCTACTTCAGGCGTTTCGCGTTAGGAGTGACACCATGATCTGGGACATGTGGAAACAAGGCTTCGCTGCCTGGGAGCAGGCCACCGCGCACTACATGGAGAAGGTGCTGACCAACCCGGGCGTGCTCGGGCCGGCCGGCGCGATGTTGACCGCGGCGATGAAGACGAAGACCGCGACGGACAAGGCGCTCTCCGCCTGGTGGTCATCGTTCGGCTTGCCGACGCGCCGCGATCAGGAGCGCGCGCTGCACAAGCTCAACCAGCTCGAGAGCCGGCTGTATGACCTCGAGGAGCAGCTGCTGACGCAGTCGTCGTCCAAGAGGAACTAGCCATGGACGTCTCGCACCTGCTCGGTATCGCACCCGCGCCGTGCGCCGTGTTCGATCGGCTCGCGACGCACCGTCATCGCGTGCGGTTCCAGGTCCGCCAGCCAGGCAACGATGCCTGGTTGCCGGTCACGTGGGGCCAGTTCGCGATGCAGATCCGCGGCGTCGCGCGCTGGCTCGTCGAGCACGAGCTCGAGGCCGGCGAGCGCGTCGCGATCTATGCGCCGAACAGCGTCGCGTGGGCCGCCGCCGCGCTCGGCGCACAGACGGCGGGTGCGGTGTTCGTGCCGATCTATCCGGCGTCGACCGCCGAGCAGGTCGCGTACATCCTCGACCACGCCGAGATCCGCTACATCTTCGTCGCCGGTAAAGAGCAGCTCGCCCGGCTCGAGCAGGCGCGCTCGCTCGTGGCCGTGCCGCCCGAGGTCGTCGCCATCGATGACCCGGCGTTCGACGACGCCGCGCAGCGCGATGCCGCGGCGCCGACGCTCGTCGACGCCAGGCTCGGCGCGCTCGAGCTCGATCAGCCGGCGCAGATGCTCTACACGAGCGGCACCTCGGGCAATCCCAAGGGTGTGCCGCTCACGCACCGCAACGTCGGCCAGAACGGCGCCGACTGGCTCGTGTGCAACGCGCCGCTGCTCGCCGAGGGCGATCGCGACCTGTTGTGGCTGCCGATGAGCCACATCTTCGGCTTCGGCGAGCTCTGTGCCGGCAACCTGCTCGGCTGGGAGACGCACCTGACGACGCCCGCGGACGTGCTCGACCTGTTGCCCGGCGTCGCGCCGCAGGTCTTCATGTCGGTGCCGGCGTACTGGGAGAAGATCGCGCGCGCGGTCGCGGTCCACGACGATCGCGAGGAGGCGCTGCGCCGGGTCACCGGCGGTCGCCTGCGCTTCTGCCTGTCCGGCGGCGCCGGCCTCAAGCTCGAGATCAAGCAGCAGCTCCACGCGTGCGGCGTGTTGATCATCGAGGGTTACGGCCTCACCGAGACATCGCCGACGCTCACGCTCAACCGCCCCGACGCGTTCCGCTTCGACAGCGTCGGCAAGCCGCTGCCGTCGCTCGAGCTGTCGCTCGACACCGACGGCGAGATCCTCGCGCGCGGCCCGAACGTGTTCGCCGGCTACTTCAAGGATCCGGAGGCGACCGCCGCCGCGTTCACCGCGGACGGCTGGTTCAAGACCGGCGACATCGGCCGCTGGACCGAGGACGGCTTCCTCCAGATCGTCGATCGCAAGAAGGACATTCTCGTCACCGCCGGCGGCAAGAACGTGCCGCCCGCGAACATCGAGGCCCGGTTCGTCGACGATCCCGCGATCGAGCGCGTCGTCGTCTACGGTGACGGCCGGCCCTACCTGGTCGCCGCGGTGTGGATGCGCCCGGACGTGCCCGCCGAGGATCGCTCGCGCCTGGCCGCGAAGCGCATCGACGAGGTCAATGCCCAGCTCGCGCGCTACGAGACGATCAAGCGACACTTCATCGCCGACGCGCCGCTCGCCGTCGAGGACGGCACGCTCACCTCGTCACTCAAGCTGCGGCGCAAGGCGGTCTACGACCGGCTGCGCGATCGCTTCGAGGCACTCTACGCGTGAGGCCAAGATGAAGGCGCCCCGAAAAACACCGATCGATTCGATCATCGCGCTCCTGAGGCGCGCGCCCAGGGGCCAGCCTGCGGTCGGCACCACGCCACACAGCGTGGTGTGGACCGAGAACAAGTGGCGCCTCCTGCGGTTTGCGCCCGCGCGCCCGGCCTATGCGACACCCGTCCTGCTCGTCCCCTCGCTGATCAACCGCTGGTACGTGCTCGACCTCGGCAGCCGGCGCTCGCTGATCGAGTGGCTGGTCGCGCAGGGCCACGAGGTGTTCTGCATCGATTGGGGGACACCCGGTCCCGAGGACCGCTACCTGACGTGGGACGACTACGCGGGGCGCTATCTCGGCCGTGCGGTCCGGGTCGCCGCGCGCTATGGCCGGTCGGGCCGCGTCCACGTGCTCGGTTACTGCCTCGGCGGCACGCTCGCGGTCAGCCATGTCGCCGCGGGCCTCTCCGACGCCGTCGCCTCGCTACTCGCGCTCGCAGCGCCGATCGACTTCGAGCACGCCGGCATCATGGCGACGTGGACGCGCACGCCGACGTTCGACGTCGCCGCGATCTTCGAGGCATTCGGCAATGTCCCGTGGCCGCTGATGCAGGCGAGCTTCAACATGCTGCGCCCGACGTTGCGCGCCGCGAAGACCGTCGCGCTGCTCGATCGCGCGTGGGACGACGAGTTCCTCGAGGCGTTCCTCGCGACCGAGCGCTGGGGCCACGACAACGTGTCCTTCCCGGGTGCCTGCTACGTGCGCTACATCGAGGAGCTGTACCGCCGCAACCGCCTGATCACCGGCGGCTTCACGGTCGCCGGTCGGCCCGCCGAGCTCGCGTCGATCAAGTGCCCGGTGCTCGCGCTCGCGTTCTCCGACGATCACATCGTGCCGCTGCCGTGTGCCGCGCCGCTCGTCGACCGCGTCGCGAGCACCGACAAGCAGCTCGTCGTTCAGGGAGGCGGCCACGTCGGCGCCGTCGTCTCGCGCAAGGCGGCCGATCGGTTGTGGCCGGTGATGTCGGAGTTCTGGGCGCAGCGTAGTTGAGCCGCTCGCTACGACGGACTTGGTGGCGGCGTGCACTTCGGGAACGTGGCGAGAGCGAGCGCGATGGCTTCGTCGCAGCTGCCGCCTGCACGCAGTCGATCCCTGCAGACCCGCATGCGCCGCAGCGTTGCCACCTCGTCCGAGCTCCCATCAGTTGCCGGCTTCCGGCGACCAATCCAGCTGTGGCCGTATCCAAAGCGGCGCGGTTCCTCGTGACTGAGCTCGAACATGCGGCTAGGGCTAAGACCGCGTTGCTGTAGCTCGCGAAAGATGCTTTCCGCGTCGAGGTCGAGGGCTCGCCGACTGAACATCGAGCGCTCTTCGGCGTCTCTCGCCTTCTTCGCCATCTCGTCGAGTGTGTCCAGTCTCGATGGCACGACGCCGCGAATCTCGCTCTCATCGAGCTTCTCTCCCGTCGCCTCCATGACGAGCCGCCGTCCATCCGTCCACACTTCGACAATCGAGCGCGGCCCGAGGTTAAGCAGCCTTCTCGTGGGTTTGTCGATGATGAGGGCCAAGCTGTTTCCAACCGCACTGAGTCGCTTCTTCATTGCTCTGGGATACGGTCCGGCTCTGACACGCAACGGGTGCCCGTGCTCGTGCGCTGACGCCTGTTGCCGCGTGTGTGTTCCGATCGCGCGTGCCCGTGTTCGTACGAACCGTCAGAACGCGGCAGCTGTGGCGCAGGGGACCCTCGCGGACTCGGTACGAACATCGTTCGTACACGGTTCGTACCGGTCTCGCGAGGGACCCTAGAAGCAATCGAGGATGTTCGAACGGTTCGTACGCGGTCGAACAAATTGTCTGTGGGTCGGACAGAGCGTCCGCGGGTCGGACGACTCTCCGCGAGGGTCGAGAACGGCCCTGGCGCGTTCAGCTCTCACGAATTCCCGCGATGCGCTTCGCGTCGGCGATCTTTGCCTCGAAGTCGCCCTGCTGCTCGATGCGCATGCGCTGGGCCTGCGGCGAGCCCGCGCCGTGCATCGACTCGGTGCGGAACGCGACCGCGGTCGCGCCGATCGTCATCGTCTCGACGAGGCGCAGCACGCGGCGGCGCTCCTCCTCGGTGCCGGTCGCGCCCTCGACGTAGCGGCGCAGCAGCGGGCCGATCTCGGGATGGTCGAAGTCCTCCGCGGAGGGCAGGGTGACGAGCAGGCCACCGGCGATGTCCTCGGCGAGCCGCGCCATCTCGTAGGGCATCCGCGTCACGTTCTGCTTCGTGACGTTCGCGAGCAGCGGGTCGACCATGTACGTGCCGGCGGGCGTGCGCGTGCACTTGCTCGAGCAGGCGAGGCCGCCCGCGTGCATGGTCTCGTTGAGGTGCGTCATCTCGACGAGCTTGTCGCGGACATGCGGTGCCTTGTCGACGCCGCTCAGCTTCGCGAGCAGCGCGGCGGCGCCGATCAGTACGTCACCGTTGCCCGGCTTGCAGCCGCCGTAGCTCTGTCGGTGGTAGCCGGCGAACATGTCGACGAGCGGCGCGGCCCAGCCGGTCTGGCCGGCCATGAACACGTGCTCGAGTGGGACCTCGACGTCCTCGAACAGGACGATCGCCTCCTGGCCGCCGTAGCGAGCGTTGCCCTGATCGATGTCGCAGCCGGCGCGGCGGTCATCGCTGGGCTGGCGGCCGTACACGAGCGTGATGCCCTTCGCGTCGACCGGGATCGCGAACGCGACCGCGAAGTCGGCCTCGTCGGCCGACAGCGCGCGGCCGGGCATCGCGACGATCATGTGCGAGTTGACGACGCCGGTCTGGTGCATCTTCGCGCCGCGCACGACGATCGAGTGCGGCCGGCGCTCGACGATGCGCAGGTACATGTCGGGCTGCTCGAGCGGTGGCTTGCGGCGGTCGCCCTTGGGATCCGTCATCGCGCCGCACAGCACGAGGTCCTCGCGCTGCACGTGCTTCAACAGCTCGACGAAGCGCGCGTGGAACTGGGTGCCGTCGCGCGCATCCATCGCGTGCGTGGTGGCGTAGAGCGCGTTGAGCGCGTCCATGCCGACGCAGCGTTGAAAGCACGTGCCGGTGTAGCGACCCAGCGTGCGCTGCATCAGCACCTTCTTCGTCAGATCCTCGGGTGCCTCGAAGATGTGCGTGAAGCGGTTGACCGGCGCGTCGATGAAGCTCGAGTGCGCGGTGAACAGCTCGCGATGCTCGGGGTCGTGCGCGAGCCGGTAGCTCTCGGCGACCGTGCGCACACTCGGCGCGACGAGCGGGTGGTCGACGGGATCGGCGACGAGCTGACCGCGCACGAACAGGCGCACGTTGCGGGCCTTCAGGCTGTCCAGATACTGGTCGACGGTCTTCATCGTGGACCGGAGCATACGACTACAATCGCGCGGTGCTGGACGCGATCGTCGTCGGCGCCGGATTATCCGGTCTGGTGTGCGCGCGCCGGCTCGTCCAGGCGGGAGCGCGGGTCGCGGTGGTCGAGGCGCGCGACCGCGTCGGGGGCAGGCTGCATGGCGGCCGGGTCGGCGGCGTGCCGATCGATCTCGGCGGCCAGTGGATGACGCCGGGTCAACCGCGGCTCGCGAGACTCGCGGCCGAGCTCGGGGTCCCACTCGAGCGCCACGACCGCAGCGGCCGCGCGTTACTCGACGACAGCGGCGGGCTCTTTGCCGCGTTCGCCCAGTGGCGCGCGATGCGCCGCATCGAGCGCGCGATCGCGGCTTCTGATCCGCGGCTCGACTCGCAGTCGCTCGCGGAGTGGCTCGCGCGCGAGATCCGCAATCCGGTCGCGCGCGCGCGGATCGCGCTGCACGCCGAGCTCGTGCTCGCGTCGGATCCGGCGAGCCTGTCGCTCCTGCACTACCTCGACACCATGCGCGCGACGAGTGGCTTTCGCCCGCCGGGACGCGACGAGTACCGGTTCGCGGGCGGCGCGCACGCACTCGCCGAGCGCCTCGCCGAGCCACTCGCGGACTGCATCCGGTTTGGCGAGCCGGTCACCGCGATCGCGCAGACGCCGGACGCGGTCGAGGTCAACGGCGTCGCTGCACGACACGCCGTGCTCGCCATCCCGCCACCGCTGGTGCGCACGATCGCGGTCGAGCTGCCGGCGGGCGCGCGCCGGCATGTCGCCGCCGCCTTCGGCGGCCCGGTGGTCAAGTGCTTCGCCGCCTACCCGCGGGCGGCGTGGCGCGACCGCGGGCTGTCCGGCGAGAGCTACCAGCCGCAGGGCACGGTCCGCGCGACGGTCGCGCTCGACGGCGGTCCGGGGCAGCCGGCGGTGCTGCTCGGCTTCATCGTCGGCGCGGAGGCTGCGCGCTGGCCGACGCGTGCGGCCGACGAACGCCGTGCCGACGTACTCGCGACCTTCGCGCGCTTCACCGGGGAAGCGCCCGTCGAGTACGTCGAGGCCGACTGGGGGAGCGAGCGGTGGAGCGCCGGCTGCGTGCCGGGACTGCCACCGGGAGCGCGCGCCGGCGGTGCTGCGTGGGGAGCGGCGATCGGCCGGCTGCATGTCGCGGGGACCGAGAGCGCGATCCGCTGGCCCGGCTACATGGAGGGCGCGATCGAGGCCGGCGAGCGTGCGGCCGACGAGATCCTCGCCGCGTGATCGAGGCCGGTGCGACTCAGCGCGCGAACAGGTCGTGCATCGTCACGCACTCGAGGCCGCTCGCGTGCAGCGCGGTGACGATCCGGGGCAGCGCCTCGAGGGTCCACGTCTGGCCCTCGTGCAGCAGCAGCACGTCGCCGGCGCCGACGAGCGCCGGGCTGCACGTCTCCACGAGCCGATCCGGATCGCGGATCTCGAAGTCGTACGAGTCGACCGACCACAGGGCGACCAGATAGCCGGCGGCGCGCATCGCGACGAGCGAGCCCGGATCCAGGGAGCCGTGCGGCGGGCGCACCCAGGGCTGCCCGGTCACCTGGCCACCGATCGCGAACTCGGTGCGCTCGAGCTGATCGAGCAGCTCGCGGCGCGACAGCTTCGTGAACCGCGTGTGGTCGTAGCCGTGGCTCGCGACCTGGTGGCCGCGCTTGACGTACTCGCGGATCAGGGCCGGGTGCTCGGCGGCGCGCTGGCCGCACACGAAGAACGTCGCCGGGACGCCCAGATCGTCGAGCCGCTCGAGGTACTGCGGCGTCATCGCGTCGGGACCATCGTCGAACGTCAGCGCGACTCGCTTGCTCGTCAACGGGCCGCGGCGCAGCACACCGGGGAGCCGATCGAGGACCGCATTCTTGACGGTTGCGCGTAACGACGTCACCACGTGTTGATTGCGTACCGACTTTTCCGCAGACCAACAAGCTCGGCTCGGTGAGGTTCGCGACAGAGTGCTAAGTCACTGATGTTACGATGGCGTATGGGCCGTGCGCTGTTGCTTGCGTGCACGCTGAGCGCGTGCGCATCACCCACGGCGAGCGCGCCGCAGGCGGTGACGAACGGCACGGCCGATGGCGGCGACCCCGCGGTGGTCGCCCTCGTCGATGTGGCGGGCACGGTCGGCTGTACGGCGAGTGTCATCGCGCCGCACACGGCGATCACGGCGGCGCACTGCGTGGCCGGGCGCGATCCACGAGCGCTGCGCGCGCTGTTCGGCAGCTCGCTCGCGGATGGCGTGTTCGTCACGATCGCCGACGCGCGCGTGCACCCGGCGTTCGATGCCACGAGCTTTGCGCACGACGTCGCGATGCTGACGTTGCGCGACGAGGCGCCGGTGCCGCCGCTCGCGCTCGACGAGCGCGCGCTCGACGCCTCACTCGTCGGTGCCACGTTCACGGTCGTCGGCTTCGGCACCACGACGTCGGCCGGCGGCGACGGCGGCGAGAAGCGCACCGGCACCGCGCGGATCTCCGAGGTCACGGCCGACGAGCTGACCGCGCTGCCCGATCCGTCGCAGCCGTGCCGCGGGGACTCCGGTGGACCGGCGCTGCTGTCGGCGGATGCCGTCGCGGCGGTGGTCAGCCGCGGCGACAGTGCGTGCAGCGATCACGCGATCTACGCGCGTATCGATGTCGCGCGCGGCCCGCTCGTCGATCCCTACCTCGCCGACACCGCGCCCGGCACCGCGCACACCGGCGACGCGTGCTTCTACGCCGGTCACTGCGCGGAGGGGCCGTGCCTGCAGGCGCAGGACGATCCGCTGCTCTACTTCTGCTCGCGCGCGTGCACGAGCGACGCCGACTGCCCCGACGCGATGAGCTGCGCCGCCGACGGGTGCCGGTACCCCGAGCCGTCTCCGGGCGCACTCGGATCGGCGTGCACGCGCGACGCCGACTGCACGAGCGCGACGTGCCGGGAAGAGACCTGCACGGTGAGCTGCCTGGGCGATCCGGACGCGTGCCCGGCCGACTACGCGTGCCGAGGTGAGGGGCTGTCGCTGTACTGCTTCGCGATCGAGGACACCGGCTGCGGCGGCTGCGCGGCCGGCGGCGGCGCACCGGCGTGGCTCGTCATCATCTGGCTCGGCTGGCTCGGCTGGTTCGGGCGAGCAGGACGAAGTGGCCGATCCGGATCTCGTCGTGATAGTCGCGCTGCACGATCTGGTGGAGGGCGTCGAACGCGAGCAGGCTCGTGAACGAGTCCGGCTCGAACGGGTTCGCGTCCTTGACGCCGAGCACGATGTAGGCCGGCGGATCCGCGCGCATGCGGCCGAGCAGGGCAGCGCGGCGGGCGTCGCGGCCGGGGACCGCGTGGGCGAGCCGCGCGTCGGTCAGCAGCAGCCGGTGAAACGGGAAGCGCGTCACCGGGTGGCGATCGGCGAGCGCGTAGATGCCCGGCGCGAGCGCCCACACCAGCACGCCGTCATCGGGGCGCGTGTGCGCGGCGAGGTAGCGCGCGACCGCGAGCTCGTCGGCCGGCGAGAACTGGCCACGCTCGTAGCTGCGCGGATCGTGGCTGCCATAGGCGCGCGGCCAGTCGCGCAGCGTGCTCGCGAACAACACCGTGAACAGGACCGCGAGCGCGGCGAGCCCCGCGACGGCGCCGGCGGCGCGTCTCTCACGCGTCGCGCGCCAGCTCGACAGCGCGGTTCGGGCTGCATCGCCGACCGCGGCGATGCCGTGGCCGCCGGCGAGCGCGAGGCCGGGCACGAGCAAGAGGAAGTGATAGCCCGCGAGCTGGCGCTGCATCACGATCGCGACCGCGTCGAGGCCGATCCACGCGGCGAGACCGATCGCGAGCGCGCGATCGCGCCGCCACGCGAGCGCGATGCCCACGAGCGCCGCCGCACCGAGAGCAGCGAGGGCGTGCACCGCCGTCGTCGCGAACTGATCGAGCACGTCGCGCCACGGCGGATCGATCATCGCGATCCAGTGGCGCTGGTAGAACACGGTCGCGCCGACGAAGGTGCCGAACGCGCCGTGCGCCGCGAACCACGCGCTCGCGGCGAGCCACGGCAGCGTGAGACCGGCGGCGAACCAGCCGGCGCGGGCGGCGAGCCACGCGCGGCGGGTGGCGGGCTCGCGCGGCATGCTCGCGATCCACAGCGCGAGCCACGCGCCGCCGACGGCGAGCGCCGGGATCTTGTAGAGGCCGACGACGCCGGTCAGGACGCCGCAGGCGAGCGCCGCACGCGGCCGGTCGCGCGCCGAGACCGCGAACCATGCCGCGGCGAGCTCGGGCAAGACGAGCAGCTCCTCCGCCTGCAGCCGCGACCAGTAGCCGCCGAGGCCGGGCGTCCACAGCCCGACGAACAGCAGCGCGGCGGCGGCGAGCCCGGCCCACGCTCCCCACCAGCGGCGCGCGAGTGCGAACGCGAGCGTGCACGATGCCGCGAGCCACACGGCCTCGAACAGCCACGCCGAGCCGGGCGAACCGCCGGCCCACGCGAGCATCCAGGTGTAGAGGTGCAGCGGCGGCTTGCTATCGAAGAGGTCGCGGTAGGGCAGCCAGCCGTCGCGCAGCCAGCGCCCGAAGCACGCGAACAGCCCCTGGTCGAGTCCGAGCGGCTCCCCCGCGCGGAGGACCTGCGCGTACGTGAAGCCGCCGACCAGGACCGCGGCGGCCGCGGCGAACACCAACGTTTTCGAGCGCGTCGTCGGTCCAGTATACGCGATACACTCGAGGGGATGGACCGCCGGAGGGTCGCGCTGATCCTGGGGGCAATCCTCGTGGTCGCGTTCGCGCTGCGCCTCGGCTACGTCCTCGCGCAGCGCTCCGACCTCCTGTTCGATCACCCGACCCTCGACGAGGCAGAGTACGTCGAGCACGCACGCATGCTCGCGCGCGGCATCGGCGAGGATCGTCCGTACTGGCAGCCGCCGGGCATCGTCTACGCGCTCGCCGCGACGATGAAGGTCGCCGGCCCCGGCCTCGTCGCGCCGCGCATCGTCCAGGTGTTGATCTCGGTCGCGAGCTGCGCGCTCGTGTTCCTGATCGGCCGCCGGCTGTTCACGGTGCGCATCGGGCTCGCCGCCGCCGCGATCTGCGCGCTGCACGGCGTGCTCGTGTTCGAGTGCTACGAGCTCTTGCCGGCGACCTGGATCGTGTTCTTCGATCTGCTCGCGCTGTGGCTGCTCCTGCGCGCCGCCGCCTCGCGCTCGCCGCTCGCCGGGTTCGCCGCCGGCCTCGCGCTCGGCACCTCCGCGATCTTCTCGCCGACGATCCTGCCGTTCGCCGCGATCGCCGCGGTCGTGCTGAGGCGGCCGGCCGCGATCGG
>DAIRFU010000829.1:0-2899 GCA_036794935.1 Kofleriaceae bacterium
AGAAGGCGAACGCACAGCTCGCGCTCGCCGAGATCTACACCGAGTGGGCGCCGCTGATCTGGGATGCCGACGTCGGCGACGCGGTCGACAAGCTCGAGGCCGCGGTCCAGGTCTCGGCGCAGAACGCCGTCATCGGGCCAGCGGCGAAGCGCAACCTCGCGCTCGCGCTGTACCGCCGCGGCTGGAAGTCGATGCGCGAGAACAAGGCCGCGGACGCGGCGGCGGACTTCGAGCGCGCGACCCGCGATCCGAACGTGCTGAAGGGCAACGAGCCGCTCGCGTTCGAGTTCTCGTACGCGCTCGCGATGCTCGACTCGGGCCGCGCCAGCGAGGCGGCCAAGTCGCTGCGTTCGCTCGCCGGCAAGGGCAACCAGAACCAGTACCTCAAGGGCCCGTACGCCCGGGTCGGTACCGAGTTCTTCACGGCCTACGCGAACTACCGCAGCTCCTCCGGTGCGGCGCGCCAGAAGGCCTGCGAACAGCTCGATCGCCTGCAGAACCAGATCGGTGGCCGCGTGCGCGAGATCGTCGCCGGCTGCTGGGAGAGCGTGGCGTACGACCACTGGCGCAGCGGCTCGTGGACGTCGGCGCAGAAGGCGCTCGCCGAGGCCGACAAGCTGGCGACCGCCGAGCAACGGCGGCGGCTCACCGTGGACCGCGCCGCGCTCGCGCTCGGCGCCAACAAGCTCTCGGAGCTCGACGCGCTCAACGGCAATCCGGCCGAGGCGCTCGTCAACCTCGGTATCGTGTACGACATGATCGGCAAGCCCAAGGACGCGTACGAGGCCTGGACTCGCGCGAAGGCCAGGGGCATCAACACGCGGGATCTGCAGAAGTGGATCGACGCGAAGAAGAGGATTTATGGTTACTAGGATCCTCATCGCACTCCTCGTGCTCACCAGCGTGGCCAGCGCGGACACGCCGTCGAAGATCACCGTCGGCATCTTCGCGCCGAGCGTGGAGTTCGGCACGGCCCAGGCGCGCCTCGCCTACGTGCAGGGGCTCGCGAAGGCCATCGAGCAGAACACGGGCATCAAGACCGAGGCGTACTCGTACGCGTCGATCGGGGCGCTCAAGAAGGACAAGGTCGACTTCGCGATCGTCGAGAGCACCTGCTACGCGACGAACCTCGGCTGGTCGCTGCTCGCCAACGCGAGCATCGGCGGCAGCACGTCGCGGACGTGGGCGCTGTTCACGAATGGCAGCGACTCGATGCAGGCGTTGCGCGGCAAGAAGCTCGCGTACATGGCGAGCGGCTGTGCGGATAACGGCTTCATCGAGAACGCGATGCTCGACAGCGAGGTCGACAACAAGTTCTTCGGTGGTCGCCAGGGCGTCAGCGACCTGACCGGCGCGATCGCCTCGGTGTCGTCGTACAAGACCGCCCAGGCGGTGTTCGCCCCGACGACCTCCTCCGCGAAGGCGCTGAAGAAGCTGTTCGATACCGGCAGCGTGCCGAACCCCGCGTTCGTCCAGCTCGACCGCAGCCTGCCGGCCAGCGTGAGCAGCAAGGTCGCCGCGGCGGTCGTCGGCTACGGTGGCTCGGGCGCGATCAGCGGCTGGACGCGGCCGGAGCGCGGCCCCTACCAGGCGCTCGCCGGCCAGCTCGCCCCGGTCCGCAAGGCCGGCCTGTTCGCGGGACCGGAGCCGGCCCGGCTGGACGCCAACAGCGTCCTCGTGGATCCTCCGACGATCAAGGACTTCGCGTTCGTCTCGGTGCGCCAGCACTTCGTGAGAGCGCCCGGTTTGCGCATGTAGAAGTCGCGTTTCGCGAGGCCGGTGGGCCTCAAGAAATCGGGCTACCAGCCGATTCTCAGTCCTGCAGTGCAGGACATCGCCACGTACGTGACCGCGGAGCTGGTGACCGCGATCCTGATGGTGCTCGTGTGCTGGCTCGGGCTCCGGCAGCTGCGCTCGACGGCCCGCCGTGACGCGGAGCTGGCCGCGGCAGCGACGATCGAGCACGAGGTGGGCGAGCGCACCGACGCGCTGGAGCAGACGGTCGCGCTGTACCGGCTGTTCGTCGAGAAGAGCGACGCGATCGCGTTCGAGTACGACATCGTCCGAGAACGCCTGACCTACATCGCCCCGCAGGTGGTCAAGCTGCTCCAGTCGACCAGCAAGCGGTCGCGCCGCGAGTTCCTCGGCACGCTGATCCATCCCGACGATCGCGAGCGGGTGACCGCGACCCTGCACGGATTCGCCGGCGCGCCGGCCGCCGACGGTGTCGCGTTGCAGTACCGGCTCGTCCGCGACGACGGCCGCCTCCTCTACGTCCGCACGCTGCTCAACGAGCACACCGCCGACGGCAGGGTCCGCGGCATCACGTTCGATCTCACGCAGCAGACCAAGCTCGAGACCGAGGTCCGCCACGCCCAGAAGCTCGAATCGGTCGGCCGGCTCGCGGCCGGCGTGGCGCACGAGATCAACACGCCGGTGCAGTACGTGCAGGACAGCGTGCAGTTCGTCCGCGAGGCGATCGGCGACGTGTTCGCCGTGCTCGCGCGCCACCGCGAGGTCAGCCTGGCCAGCGCAGCGGGTGTTGTCTCGCGCGAGCTCGCCGAACGTGCGCTCGCCGGCGACGAGGAAGCGGATCTCGCGTACCTGCTCGAGCACGTCGCTCCTGCGCTCGACCGCGCGATCGACGGACTCGGCCGCGTGACCACGATCGTGCAGTCGCTCAAGTCGTTCGCCCACCCCGATCAGCACAAGCGCTCGGTGATCGACGTCAACGCCGCGATCGAGAGCACGCTGGAGATCGCGCGTCACGAGTACAAGTACGTCGCCGATGTCGCGCTCGATCTCTCCGAGCTGCCACGGGTCCAGTGCTACGCGAGCGAGATCAACCAGGTCCTGCTCAACCTGATCGTCAACGCCGCGCACGCGATCGAGGCGGTCA
>DAIRFU010000203.1:0-10565 GCA_036794935.1 Kofleriaceae bacterium
GGTGCTCGGCACCGAGGACGCGCCGCACCTGATCGTCAACATGGAGCTCGCCGAGTCGCTCGACGACACCGAGCTGGTCGCCGCGATCGCGCACGAGCTCGGTCACATCCAGAACGGGCACATCCTCTACACGACCGCGCTCCATTACCTGAACACGTCGGCCGCGTTCTTCGTGCGCTGGGTGATCCAGCCCGCGATCATGACGCTGCAGGCGTGGTCGCGGCGCGCCGAGATCACGTGCGACCGCGCGGCGCTGCTCGCGGTCCGCGACCTCGACAAGGCGCTGTCCTCGATGGTGCGGATCGAGATGGGCATCGACAAGGGCTCGGCGTTCAATGCCGAGGAGTACCTGCGGGCGCTGCCCGACGTGAAGAAGGGCATCGGCCGCTACGCCGAGATCTTCCGCTCGCACCCGTACGTGCCCAAGCGCGTACAAGCGCTCAGGCTGTTCGCCGGCTCGGCGCTCTACGCGCAGGTCACCGGCCAGGACCCGACCGGCAAACCATCGCTGTCCGAGGTGGACAAGCAGTGCGCCGAGCTCATCAGCGTGTTCTAGGAGAGACGGCATGATCCTGCTCGACCATCACAAGCAAGCGAAGAGCGAGATCATCTCGCGCTTCCAGCAGCTCGCCGAGGTCGCCGAGTCCGTCGGCATGACGACGCTCGCGCGCGACATCCGCAACACGCGCATCCCCAAGCTCGAGGCGGAGCGCTTCCACCTCGTCGTGCTCGGCGAGTTCAACCACGGCAAGTCGACGTTCGTGAACGCGCTGCTCGGCCAGGACGTGCTGCCGACCGGCATCACGCCGACGACGGCATCGATCAACCACGTCGTCTATGCCGACACGCCCCGCGCGCACGTCAAGCTGCTGACCGGCGGCGACACGCCGATCGATCCGGGCCAGCTCAAGGACTGGGTCACGGTGTCGGGCGGCCACGCCGGCGACATCGCGTTCGTCGAGCTCGGCTACCCGAGCGACCTGCTCCGCAACAACGTCGTGCTCGTCGACACGCCCGGTGTCAACGATCTCAACGAGCAGCGCGCCGAGGTCACGTACGGCTACGTGCCGCGCGCCGACGCGGTCGTGTTCCTGCTCGACGCCGGCCAGGCGCTCAAGGACAGCGAGCGCGAGTTCTTGCGCTCGCGCGTGCTCGAGAGTGCGCGCGACCGGCTGATCTTCGTGCTCGGCAAGATGGACATGCTGTCGCCCGACGAGCGCAGCGCGGTGCTCGACTACGTCAAGAAGGGCCTCGCGCAGATCACCCCGGAGCCGGTCGTGTTCCCGCTGTCGGCGCGCGACTGGGCACGGGACAAGGCTCCCGGCAGCGGCATGCCCGAGCTGATGGAGTACTTCGAGCGCTTCCTCGCCCGCGACCGCGCGCAGGTCATCCTCGACAACGCGGCCGCCGATGCGGCGCGCACCGCGAGCTACCTCGAGAGCAACCTCGGCGTGCGGATGCGCGCGTACGATCTCGACATCGGCGAGCTCGAGCAGCGGATCGGCGCCGTGCGCGAGCAGCTCGATGCGAGCAAGCGCAAGCTCGACGACCTGCACGTCCGCATCGAGGCCGATGCGGGATCGATCAAGAACCAGGTCGAGCTCGATCTCGAGCAGTTCGCGAAGGCGTTCGTCCAGGCGCTGCCGGTGCAGATCGACTCGGTCGACGCCGACGACGTCAAGACGTACCTGCCCGCGTTCATCGAGGACAAGTTCAAGGACTGGGCGGAGCTCGAGGGCGCCAAGCTCGCCGCGATGCTCGAGCACCTCGCCGAGGAGGTCATCCAGATCACGAACGAGAACGTCGCCGCGGCCGCGGCGATGCTCGCCGAGCGGCTCGGCCCGGACGACACGCAGATCGACATCACGGTCGACTCGTTCAAGTACGACGTCGGGATCTACGCGGTCGGCGCGCTCGGCACGACCGTGATGCTGTTCGTCAACGCGCTCGCGGGCGGACTGCTCACGCTCGCGGCGCCGATCCTCGCGATCGTGCTGAAGTCCAAGATCGCGGGCGACATCCGCGTGCAGGCGAAGGAGAAGGTCCCGGCCGCCGTGCTCAAGGCCGCCGAGGCGATGAAGCCGCACTTCGACCGCTGCATCGACGACTTCGCGAAGCGGCTGTCCGAGTTCGTGTCGAACGCGGGCAACACGCTGTACCGCGGCATCAGCGAGATCCTCGACCGCACGATGACCGAGCGCCGCGACCGCGCCGGCGAGATCGGCGAGCTTCGCCAGGCGACGACCGCGCAGATCGCGCAGGTCAAGGCGACGACCGCCGCGCTCCGCCAGCTCCGCGAGGGCATCTGGACGGTCGAAGAAGCGCCGCCCGACGACCCCACTGGCAACTAGATCTGCCGCAGAGAGCCGTGGGCACGCTGGTGGGGACGCTCTCCGCCGGCGGCGCCCCGGTGCGAGGAGATCTGCACAGTTGCCGCTGGCAGAGCGCTTGCTGATGTGGTCTGGCCATGCAGCGCATCGCCGCCACCGCCCTGGTCGCCGCCCTCGCAGCGTGTGGCACGCCCCCACCCGATGACCACGGCTATGGCGCGGGCTTCGGCACCCCCGACAACCCGGTCCCGGCCGACGACGGCCGGCCGTACGCGGTGACCTCGACGGTCGACTTCACGGTCGAGGCGATCCTGCCGCCGCAGATCGAGCTCGCGGTGACGACGCTGCGCGCGTTCGCGGAGAACCCGGCCCGTACGCTGATCACGGTGGCCGAGCAGGCCGGCGTGCCGGCTGTCGGCGAGCTCTACGCAGCGATCCCCGGGTTCATCAAGGACCGCCTCGAGGGCTGGGTCAACGACGAGATCGCGAAGATCGAGATCGCGGGCAAGACACTGCCCGAGTACGCGGCGGAGATCGCGGCCTACGCGGAGACCGCGCTGACCCAGTTCGCGCTCGACAGCTCGCTGACGCTCCGCCCCGGCGTCGCGACCCACACGCTGACCGCGGTCGATCTGTCACCCGCCGGGCTCGACGTCCAGCTGCCGATCACCGGGCTCGCGGCCGACGTGCTCACGCAGGAGCCGACGATCACCCTCGCCGAGGGCGGCGCGCTCTCGGTCGGCGACCAGCACTTCGGCCTCGAGTACGGCGAGTACGCGTGGCAGGGCATCAACCTCGCGAGCGACGCCGTGTTCGGCGGCGACATCCGCGCGACGCTCGGCGACGCGGTCCGCTGCCCGGCCCTCGCGCACGCGGTCGCGAGCAGGTGCGCGCTCGGCGTGTGCGTGGGGCACGAGGCGCAGCTCGCGGCGATCTGCGAGGGCGGCCTCGACGCGCTCGTCGACGAGGTCCACGCGCGACTCGCCGCCTATCGCATCGACGTGTTCCACTTCCTCAGCGGCGCGGCGCGGCTCGTCGACGACGATCAGGACGGTGTCGCCGACCGGATCGCCGACGGCACGTGGGATGCCGAGATGAACCTCGGGCTCGGCCTGCGCAAGGCGCCGGCGACGTTCAGCGCGACGCGCTAGTTGAGCGAGTTGCGGGCCTTCCAGAAGATGCCCGGGTTCGAGACGCCGACACAGGGATCTGCCTGCGTCACCTCGTTGGTGACGAAGAAGTCCTCGGGCAGGGGCGGCTCGAGCACGAGGCCCGAGATCGCGTTGTACAGGCGCCACGGGCCGCCGACGTATCCGGGCGCCGGTGGGCTGCACGTCTCGGCCCCGCCATTCGACGGATAGAGGTAGGAGCCGCCGAAGTGCCAGTCCATGCCGCCGGTGGTCGAGTAACAGCAGTTGTCGGATACCCACGAGGCGAGTAGCGGCATCCCTCCCTGGCGGTTGTAGAACGCGATGAAGGCAGCCTGATACGCCGGCTTCGAGAGCTGCTCGAACGTGACCAGCGAATACCCCGCGTAGGTCACGTCGAACTCGCCCATCGCCAGGCCCTCGAGCGTCTGTCCGTTCGTGAAGTCGCAGAAGAACGGGGTGCCGTTGTTCGGGTTCGTGTAGAGCCCGTCGGGCGCATCGGGGTCGATCTCGCGAACGCGCGTGCACGCGGTGTTGCGCGGTACGCACGAGCCGTTCAAGCAGCCGTGCGTGGGCGAGCACTGGGTCATGCAGTTGCCGCAGTGCAGGTCGTCGGTCGCTGGGTCCGTACAGATGCCGTTGCACACGTTCTCGCCGGTGGCGCACGTCACCTCGACGGCAGCATCGGCCTGGTACGCGTCGGGGACCGCGGCATCGGGGACCTTCTGGACATCGCCGCAGGCAGCGAGGGCGATAGCCCACCACAAGCTTCGCATTCCTCGAATCATACGGCCAAACCGACCGCGAAATCGAATGGTAGGCTGCACGCATGTCACTTTGGTCACGGCTCGAACGACGGCTCGGCGACCTCGCCAGCGAGCTTGTCCTCGACGAGTACCGCGACCAGCTCCACCAGGCGCGCCAGCTGCTCGCGCGGGGTGACGCGTCGGCCGCGATCGACTCGCTCGAGGCGCTGCTCTCGGTCAGGCCCGACCATGGCCAGGCCCTGATCGTGCTCGGCGAGGCGCGGCTCGCGACGGGAGCGGCGGCGGCGGCGCTCGAGGCCTTCGAGCGTGCGGTGAAGGTACGACCGGATGACCCGGCGGCGCTCGGCGGGGTCGGGGCGGCGCTCGTCGAGCTCGGCCGCTATGATGCCGCGGTGCCGGCGCTCGCGCGCGCGGTCAACGAGGCGGGCGGCGATCGCGCCATCCTCGCCGATGCGTATCGTGGGCTCGGCATCGCGTGGCGGCGGCGCGGCGACCTCGACAAGGCGATCCGCGAGCTGCGCAAGGCGGTCGTCGAGGACGGTGACGACATGGACGCGCGCGCCGCGCTCGGTGAGGCGCTGGTCGCCGATGGAGGACCGTACGACGAGGCCGGGCGGCACCTCGAGCGGGCAGCCGCGGTCGACGATCCGCCCGCGCTCGCGCTCTACGCGCTGGGCCGGATCGCGCTCGTCGATGGCGCCCCGGTGATCGCCGGCGAACGGTTTGCGCGGGCGCGAGCGATCGCCGAGCAGGATCCGACGACGCTCGGCTACCAGATCCGGCTCGACATCCTGGGCGCCCAGGGCGACGCCGCGCTCGCCGAGCACGACGCGCTGCGCGCGCACGGCTTCTACCTCGAGGCGCTGCAGCTCGATCCGCGGCGCGCCGAGCTGCACGCGAAGATCGCCGCCGCGCATCGCACGATCGGCAACACCGAGGCGGCGCTCGCGAGCTACGACCGCGCCCTCGCGCTGGGAGCGGGGCTCGGCGTGCTGCGCGCGGCCGTCGATGCCGCGATCGAGGCCGGCGATGCGATGCGCCAGTCGCAGTGGGCGAACGACCTGCTCGCGAAGGACCCGAGTGACGTGCGGGCGCTCGTCGCGCGCGGCTCGGCGATGATCGAGAGCCAGCCCGAAGCCGCACGTGCGCTGCTCGAGCTGGCGGCCGCCCGGGACGACGTCGATGCGCACGTCCAGCTCGCGCGACTCGCGCTGGCGAGCGATCCGGGTCAGGCCGCGACGTGCGCGCTCGCGGCGCTACGCACGGCGCCGCACCACGCCAGGGCGCGCGAGATCCTGGCCGCAGCACGCGCCGCGCAGCTGCCCGAACCGGCGGCCCCGACGCTGGAGCCCGGCGGACCCGCGCCGTCCGGCGAGATCGAGATCGCGGACCTCGCCGAGTTCCTCGAGAAGGTCGTCGCGGCCCGGCGCGAGCTCGGCCACTTCGTCGGCGAGACGGCCCGCGCGGCGGCGAACCTCGACCAGCCGCTGCTCGTGACCGTCATGGGCGAGTTCTCGAGTGGCAAGTCGTCGTTCGTCAACGCGTTCATCGGCGCCGACGTCGCGCCGACCGGCATCACGCCGACGACCGCGACGATCAACGTCGTGCGCTACGGCCGCGAGCGGGGTGGCCGCATCATCACGCGCGATGGCGCCACGCGCGAGCTCGGCTGGGACGAGCTGATGGCGCACCTGCGCGCGTTGACGCCGGATGACGCGCGGACGATCGATCGCGTCGAGATCCTGGTGCCGCTGCCGCAGCTCGAGAAGATCAACATCGTCGACACGCCGGGCCTCAACTCGATCCAGCCCGAGCACGAGGCGACCGCGCGCGGCTTCATCGCACGCGCCGACGCGGTGGTCTGGGTCTTCACGGCGGCGCAGGGAGGCAAGCAGAGCGAGAAGAAAGCGCTGCAGTCGATCCGCGATGAGGGCAAGCGCGTGCTCGGTGTGCTCAACAAGGCGGACCAGCTCAGCGAGACCGAGATCGCCGAGGTCGTCGAGTTCATCGGCGGCGAGCTCGGCGAGCTGGTCGAGACCATCGTGCCGGTCTCGGCGCGCGAAGCGCTGGCGCACGAGCGAGGGCAGGGCGGCACGGGCGAGAGCGAACGCGATGGCAACTGGCCAGCGCTCGCCGCTGCGCTCGAGGAGCGCTTCTTCCAGCAGGCGCGCCAGCTCAAGCGCGATGCGTGCGCGCGCACGCTGCGTGCGGTCGTCCAGGATGCGCAGACCGTGCTCGCGCGCGAGCGCCAGCGGGCCGTCGAGGCGGCCGATGCGGCGCGGATCGCGCGTGACGAGCTGATGACCTCGGCGCAGCAGTTCACGCGCGACGGTGTGATCGGTGAACGCAAGGAGCTGTCCGAGCACATGGCAGCGCTCTACCGGCGTGCCGCGCGCGAGGTCCTCGATCTCGTGCGGCCGCGGCGACTGCCGTTCTCGTCGCACAGCGCGACGGCCGCGGATCGCGACTACCTGATCGCGCTGCTCGCGTCGGGATTCGAGACCGCGATCGAGACCGGCCGCCGGCGTGTCGCGACCGAGCTCGCGCTGCGCAGTCGCAAGGCCGAGGCGGCAGCCCGCGCGCTCCAGCTCGCGCTCGGGTTCGACGTGGTCGGCGATCTCGAGCGCGTCGCGGCCGATCGCATCGGCCTCGCGATGTCCCAGGTGTTCGATCGCGCGCGCGCGTATCTGCGCGGCTACCTCGAGGGCGGCTACGTCGAGGGCTTCTTCCGCAACGACGTGCCCAGGCTCGAGCTCGCCGAGGACGCGATCTATCACGCGCTGTACCGCTCGGCTCCCGATCTCGACCGCGAGGTCGGTGATCCTCTCGCGCATGCCGCGACCGACGCGCTGGCCGCGCTCGCGGGCCGGCTCGATCACTGGGGGGCCGTCGTCGACGTACGGATGTTCGATCTCGAGGTCGGCGTCGCGCGCGCGCTCGAGATCGTCGCGACGCGTTTATGATCGCGCCGGTCTCCTGTACAGTCCGCTCGATCATGACCAAGCGACGCTCCCCGATCCCCAACCGCCTCACGCTCGGGATCGACGAGGCCGGGCGCGGGCCGGCGATCGGGCCGATGGTGATGGCCGCGGTCGCGCTCGACAGCAAGACGGCGGCGGCGCTCACCCGCAAGGGCCTGCGCGACTCCAAGGCGTTCGGTGCCGGGGACGATGCGCACGCCCTGCGTAGCGAGCTCGCCGTCGAGATCCGCAAGCGCGCCGTCTTCGTGGCCACGCTCGAGATCGAGCACGACGAGATCGATCGCCGCGTCTGCAAGGGCGAGCTCAACGCGCTCGAGCGCGAGGTCGCGGGCCGGCTCATCGAGCAGGCATCCGAGCAGGCCGCCTGTGACAAGATCATCGCCGACGGCAAGCGCATGTTCCAGGCGCTCTCCGCCCGCTACGACCAGTTCATCTCCATCGATCGCGCCGAGGAGCACCACGCCGCCGTCGCCGCCGCGTCCGTCGTCGCCAAGGTGATCCGCGACGATCGCTTCAACCGGATCAAGGGCCGGTACGAGCCAGAGATCGGCCCGATCACCGGGGGCGGCTACGCGAATGCGGCCACGCGCAAGTGGCTCCGCGTGTACGTCGAGAAGTACGGCCGGCTCCCCGACGAGGCGCGCAAGTCATGGCCGTACCCGCACCTCGCCGACCTGCTCGGCACCGTGCGCCCGCTCACCTCGCAGATCGAGATGTTCGCCTGACCTCGCGATCCGCATTCGCATGACTCCGTCGGTCGCGCGCGCTCCGCGAATCGTGTCGCAGCATGAACGAGTCGGACTCGGCGAGCGGAGCCTACTTGCACTGCTTCAGGGTCGGGTCGACCGCGAGGGCCTTGCGATACGCGATGGCATCTGCACGCGCCGCGCGCGCTAGCAGCACGCGAGCCGCCGCGCAGTCGCCGCGCGTTACCGCCGACTTCGCCTGCGCGAGGTACTGCGCGGCACGCGAGGGCTGACTCGGCGCGTCCGCCGTGTCGCCACGATCGGCGTCGCGTGCCGGCTCGGCCGTTGGCGCGCGAGCGCCGGCGGTCGCGGCCACCGGAGGCTCGGGGGGCGCCTCGGCTGACGCCTCGGGCAACGGCTCGGCCCGGCCAAAGCGACCGCTGGTGATCGAGCGCCGGCCGGGAGCAGGCTTCGGAGCGCCGCCGGTTCCCGCACGGATCGTCGTCGCGGGCGCGGGCGCAGGTGCAGGCGCCGGGGCCGGACCGGCCCGGCCCGCTGCGTGCTGATCGACGGTACCGAGCTCGAACGTGGTGGCACCCGCCGGCGTTCGCTTCGGTGCGTTGCTGCGCTTCTCCTGGTTTCGGTGGAGGTCAGCGGTCGACGTCCGCTGCGCGGGACTCGCCCCGGCCGCCCCGAAGCCTGCCGCGCCCGTCGAGTCGCGCGCCGGCGACAGCGCGGTCGGCGGCGGGGCCGACGAAGCTGCCGGATCCGTCGCGCCAGCGCTGGGCGAGGTCGGCGCGAGCACCGCCGCGGAGCCGGTCGCGCGCGAGGTCATGTCGGGCGCGACCGCAGAGCGCGGCGCGCGACCCGTGGCGGCGGTCTCCGGCTGCGCCTCGAGGTTGGCGCGTCGCTGACCGACGAACACGGCGCCGCCGATCAGCACGAGCACGGTCGCGAGCGCGAGCACGGCCGGGCGGCGTAGCAACGCGCTCAGGCGCTGCCACCACGCAGGGGCGGCCATGTCCTCGGCCTTGACCCGCGCCGCGGCCATCAGCTCGGCGATGCCACCCGCGGGTGGCTCCTCATCGGGCATGGCGAGCCAGACGGCCCGCAGCGACCGCAGCTGCGGATCGTCGTCGTCCCGGCCGTCGTCGCTCACGGCGCGGCCTTGGCGAGGTCCTTGTATTCGTCGAGCTCGAGCCGCAGCTTCTCGAGCGCGTAGCGCATGCGGCTCTTGACGGTGTTCTCCGGCACGCCGACGACATCCGCGATCTGCTTGAAGGGCATGTCGAGGAACTCGCGCATCAAGAACACCTCGCGTTGCTCCTCGGAGAGCGCGGCGATCGCGCGCTGCATCTGCTCGTGCAGCTGCTTGTTCACACTCTTGCGATCACTGGCCATCTCGTTGCCGGGGATCACATCCATCAGCGTGCCGCTCTCTTCGCTGGCGTCCATCGGCGCATCCAGCGACGCGTGCTTGCGATGCTTGCGTCTCCTGGTCTGGTCAACGCACAAGTTCCTCGCGATGGTGTAAAGCCACGTCGTGAACTTGGCCTGGCGCTTGTAAGCCTCCGCGCCCTTGATCACGCGCATGAAGGCTTCCTGGAGCAGGTCCTCGGCGGTCTCCTTCTCGCCGATGAAGCGCAGGATGAAGTTGTAGACCGGCTTGCGATGGCGCGAGAGCAGGACCTCGAAGGCGCGGACCTCGCCCTTCTGGTACATCACCATCAGGTCTTCGTCGGCAGTCTCGTTGAACATCGCGCCCTTACGACTCGGCTCACACTAACACGAACCTCAACGGGCCAAGCCTAGACCTCTTACGCGGTCTGACACGTTGGACAGAAATACGTGGCCCGTCCTTGGTGGACGGCGCGACGAATTACGCCTTTCTTACACCGCAGGCACCTCTCGCCCGCACGCCCGTACACCCACAGGTAGTCCGCATTGTTGCCCTCGGTACCGTCGGCGGCAACGAAGTCGGCGAGCGTCGTGCCGCCATTGTCGAGCGCGTGGTGGAGCACCTCGTCGATCGCCTCCGCGAGCCGCATCGCCGCCGCCAGCGACAGCCGGTGCGCGCGCGTGGTCGGCCGCAGCTTCGCCTTCCACAGCGCCTCCGACGCGTAGATGTTGCCGACCCCCGCCAGCACGCTCTGATCGAGCACGAACGCCTTGAGCGTCGTCTTCTTCTTCTTCGCCGCCGCGGCGAACGCCGCCGGATCGATCCCGTGTACGAGCGGATCGGGCCCGAGGATCGCGAGGCCCGGGTGCTGGCGCTCCTTCGCGCGCTCGACGACGTCGATCTGGCCGAACCGGCGCGCATCGATGAACCGCAGCTCGCGGGCGCCGAGGTCCAGCACCACGTGCGTGTGCTTCGGCCGGGGCGCCGACGCCGGCGCGATCAGCACGCGGCCGGTCATGCCGAGGTGGACGAGCAGCGTGTACGGCGTGTCGGTGTCGAGCAGCAGGTACTTGCCGTGCCGCCGCATGGCCGTGAGCGTCGCACCGGTGAGCGCCTGCAGCTTCTTGCGCGGCGGCTTGCGGTGCATGTGCAGGCCCTTGCCGCTGTCCCACACCGCGACGATCTTCGCGCCGACGGCCGGCGCGAGCGTGCGGCGTACGGTCTCGACTTCGGGCAGCTCCGGCATCACACGCT
>DAIRFU010000204.1:0-3453 GCA_036794935.1 Kofleriaceae bacterium
CGCGCGTGGGCCCGGCGACGGGGGTCCAGCTCGCCTGCGGCGTTTTCTTCGGAGCGTCGCCCTTCGCGAGGACGATCGCGTCGAGGGCGCTGGCCGCGACGATTCCGCCGAGCAGCCCCACCATGACTCCCCCGGACGGAGCGCCCATGCAGGGAGACCGGCCGCAGTCGCGCGGGATGGCGTCACCGATCAACACGCCGAGCAGTGGCAAGCCGGCGCGCATCGCCAGGCTCGCGAGCGCGTGCGTGCCGCGGTGCGGCTTCGTCAGGTGCACGAGTGGAGCGCCGGCCAGGTACACGGCGATGCCGATCCCGCCGATCGTCGCTTCCTCCTGCTGGGCCGAGAGGATGAACAAGCCGACTGCGACGCCGTCGGCGAGGAGCGTCTGGCCGCGGTACGACGCGACGGCCGGTGCCTCGACAGGTGACGTGGGGGGCTGGCCGGCTGCCGCCGGCGTCGCGTGCGCCAGCTGGCAGGTCCAGGCGATCACGATGGCCACGACGACGACGCGCATCCGTTCGAATCGTAATACGCACCGCGCGGGAGGTCACTAGGATTCGGTGATTCAGCCGATCACGTCGCCGGGATCCGGATCACGACGTAGTGCTTCGCGCCACGAGCGATGACGTCGATCACCTTGCCGTCGGTCAACGCCATCACGGGCCAGCGCCTCGCGCGCGCCGGCGATGCCGCCACGGGCAGCGCGTAGAACACCGGTGGTCCACCTTCGCTCCACACGCCGAGCACGCCTCCGTGCGTCGCGATCGCACGCAGCTTGCCGCCGACGCTGGTGATCGCGGCGTTCTCCGGCGCGCCGCTGGGCAGCTGGACCTGCCGGCACACGTCGCGGCAGATCGCGACACCGCGGCCTGGCCCATGCACGATCGCGGCATCGCCGGTGCAACCGACCACGACGCTGTACTCGGCGACCGGCAGGCGGGCGAGCGGGCGGCCGCCGCCGAACGCGAACACCTCCGGCTCCTTCGCCATCGCCCACACCCGGTCGGCCGTCACGCACGGCGACCCGGCGACGCTCGCCGGTAGCTCGAACGTCTCGTCGCCCGCGGGCCCGAGCAGGCGCGCGCGGCTCGAGGCATCTGGCGCGGTCCACACCAGCGCGATCCGGCCATCGAGGTCGGTCGCCGCGATCGCGCTCTCGATCGCGGTCTGCGGCTCGGCGGTCAGCGCGCCATCCTTCACGTGCGCGACGCCGAGCGTGCGGTACGCGCCATAGACCAGCGCGCCATTCGCGAGCGACCCGGACACGGCGGCGAGCATCACCGAGCCGACCTCCTCGCCGGGCTCGATCTGGACCGCTCCGAACGCATTGCCCTCGTCGGGCACCGGCGCGGTCACCGCGAGTGGGGTTGGCGACGCGATCGCGCCCTCCGCATCCATCGCGCCGACCTGCACCTCGCCGGTGCTGTCCTGCCGCTTGCCAGTGCCGCGCGCGACGAGGCGGCTGGGCGTCGCGCCCCAGCTCGTGTCGGGCACCGCGCGGATCGAGCCGGGCCCGACGCGCAGGACCTTCGGCGCTCCGCCGGGCGCGAGCACGACCTGGACCTGGTGGCTGTCGGTGCGGCCGAACGCGACGAGACCGTGCGCCGACGGTGCTGCATCGATCGTCAGGTTCGTGACCGGCTCCTTGCCGTCGACGAGCGCGACGATCTCGGCCGGTGCGAGCGGCGTCCCGGCCTGGGCGGCCGCGGGTAGCTTCGCGGCGTCGCGCAGGCGGCCGCGGGCGGCGTCGAGATCATCGAGCGCGCGAGGCAGCGGATCCTCGGCCACCGTCGTCGAGCTGCCCACGTGCGTCGCAAACGCGAGCGCCGCCTGCTGCGCGGCCTTGTCGAGGTCGAGCCAGGCGGCCTCGACCGCCTCGACGCCGGTGTCGTTCGCGATGCCGCGGGACAGCTTGCTGACCAGCGGCGTGCAGCTCTTGCGGTCCCACGGATCGGGAGCCATCTCGCGGATCGCGAGTGCCTCGCTCGTCTTGGTCGAGCCCGGTGAGGTGCCGAGCAGGCAGCGACGCGCATCCTGGTAGCGTGCCTCCCAGCCCGCGATCTCGGTGCGCGCGGCCTCGAGCTGCTGCCCGGGCTGGTAGACCGCGAAGAAGTAGAAGCCAGCGCCGCCCGCGATCAGCGCGACGACAGCGAAGATCAGCACCACACGCACGCGATCCGACATGCGGCCTCTATATCAGCTCCCGCGCAGCGCGCGGGAGTGAAGCCATCGATCTGTCGGCGGGGTAGGTTGTGGGCATGGAGCTCGCTCGCGATGCGTACATCGATGGCGCCTGGCAGCCCGGCTCGCGCCGCTTCACCGTTCGCGACCCCTTCGACGACGCGGTCATCGCCGAGGTCACCGACTGCGACGACGCGCAGGTCGACGCCGCGATCGCCGCTGCCGCGCGCGCGTTCGGCGCGTGGAAGCGCCGGCCGGGCCCGGAGCGCGGCAAGCTGCTCGCCCAGCTCGCCGCACGGATGACCGCCGACGAGCGCCGGCTCGCCGAGCTGTGCACGCGCGAGAACGGCAAGCCGATCAAGGAGTCGATCGCCGAGGTGCGCTACGCGGCGAGCTTCCTCGCGTGGTTCGCCGGCGAGGCCGAGCGCATCTACGGCGAGACCATCCCGGCGAGCCACGCCGGCCAGCGCCTGCTCGCGCTGCGCGAACCGGTCGGTCCGTGCGCGCTGATCACGCCGTGGAACTTTCCGTACGCGATGCTCACGCGCAAGCTCGGCGCGGCGCTCGCGGCGGGCTGCACCATCGTGGCGAAGCCCGCGAAGCAGACGCCGCTCTCGGCGCTCGCGATCGCGCAGCTCGCAGCCGACGTCGGCGTGCCCGCCGGCGTGATCAACCTCGTGCCGGCATCGGATGCGGCACGGGTCGGCGATCGGCTGTTGCGCGCGCCGCAGATCCGCAAGGTCAGCTTCACCGGCTCGACGAAGGTTGGCATCTCGCTGATGCGCGCGGCGAGCGACGACCTCAAGCGCGTCTCGCTCGAGCTCGGGGGCAACGCACCGTTCGTCGTGCTCGCCGATGCCGACCTCGACGCCGCGGTCGCCGGCGCGGTGGTCGCGAAGTTCCGCAACACCGGCCAGAGCTGCGTCGCCGCGAACCGCTTCATCGTCGAGGCGGCCGTCGCCGACGCGTTCACCGCGAAGCTGTGCGCCGCGGTCGGCAGGCTGAAGGTCGGCCGCGGCAGCGAGGCCGGCATCGACATCGGCCCGGTGATCGACGATGCGGCGGTCGCGAAGATCACCCGGCTGGTCGACGACGCGCTCGGCAAGGGCGGTCGCGTGCTGCTCGGCGACCGGCCGGCCGGCAAGAGCCGGCTGATCGCGCCGCTCGTGCTCGGCGGCATCACCTCCGACATGCAGCTGTGGCGCGAGGAGATCTTCGGGGCGATCGTCGCGATCCGCGTCGCGCAGACCGAGTCCGACGCGGTCGCGCTCG
>DAIRFU010000204.1:3463-10554 GCA_036794935.1 Kofleriaceae bacterium
AAGGCGACCGGGCGAAGGTTGCTGCACTCGTCGACGACGCCGTCGCCGCGGGCGAACTCCTGGTCACCGGGGGAGCGGCCCCCGACGGACCGGGCTGGTTCTACCAACCGACCGTGCTCGCCGACGTGCCACGCGACGCCCGCGTCCTGCGCGAGGAGATCTTCGGACCGGTCGCGCCGATCGTCACGTTCGCCGACGAAGATGAAGCCCTCGCGCTCGCCAACGACACCGAGTACGGGCTCGTCGCGTACCTCTACACGCGCGACGGGGCGCGCCAGGCCCGCGTCGCCGAGGCGCTCGAGTCCGGCATGGTCGGCGTCAACGAGGGCCTGGTCTCGACGGCGCAGGCACCGTTCGGCGGCATCAAGCACTCGGGTGTCGGCCGCGAGGGCTCGCGGCACGGCATCGACGACTACACGCAGTGGAAGTACATCGCGACGCGCATCGGGTAGAGTCGCGCCTGATGCTCGAAGGCCCGCGTACCGAACGACCTCCTCGTGATCCCGCGTTCGCGCTGCGCGGCGCCAACGTGATCGTCGCGGTCGGCGGTGGCATCGCCGCGTACAAGGCCGCGGAGCTGGTCCGCCTGCTCGACAAGGCGGGCGCGACCGTGCAGGTCGCGATGACCGAGCGCGCGCAGAAGTTCATCGCGCCGATGACGTTCCAGGCGCTGACCCGGCGGCCGGTGTTCACCGATCTGTTCAGCCTCACCGAGGAGGCGACGATCGGCCACATCCAGCTCGCCGATCGCGCCGACCTGGTGATCGTGGCGCCGGCCACCGCGAACGTGATCGCGCGCCTCGCGGCCGGCATGGCAAACGACGCGGTCTGCGCGATGACGCTCGCGACGCGCGCGCCGGTGCTGCTCGCGCCATCGATGAACGTCAACATGTGGAGCAACCCGCTGACCCGCGCGAACGTGCAGCGCCTGGTCGACGTCGCGAAGTATCAGGTCGTCGGGCCCGGTGACGGTTTCCTCGCGTGCCGGTGGACCGGGCCGGGCCGGCTCGCCGAGCCCGAGGACATCGTCGAGGCGGCCGCGATGCTGCTGTCCCCCCAGGATCTCGCCGGCAAGAGGCTCGTCGTCAGCGCGGGGCCGACCTACGAACCGATCGATCCGGTGCGCTTCATCGGCAACCGCAGCTCGGGCAAGATGGGCATCGCGCTCGCGGCGGCTGCGAAGCGGCGCGGCGCCGAGGTCACGCTGGTCCTCGGACCCAGCGCGGTGCCGCCTCCCGTGGGGGTGACGACGAGCCACGTCGAGACCGCGGGGCAGCTGCAATGGGCGCTCCGTAACGCGGCGAAGGGCGCCGATGCGATCGTGATGACCGCCGCGGTCGCCGACTATCGGCCCGCACGCGAGGCGAAGGAGAAGCTCAAGCGAGGCGCGCTCGGCGCGCAGACGCGGATCGAGCTGGTCGCGAACCCCGACGTGCTCGCCGAGCTCGGCAAGCAGCGCAAGGGCAGGGCGCCCCTGCTCGTCGGGTTCGCCGCCGAGACCGAGGACGTGCTCGACAACGCCCGCAAGAAGCTCGCGCAGAAGCGCTGCGATCTGATCGTGGCGAACGATGTCAGCGAGCCGAACGCCGGGTTCGCGGTCGACACGAATCACGTCCAGCTCGTCGACGCGCGCGAGATCATCGACGTGCCGCCGGCGTCCAAGTACGAGGTGGCGCATCGGATCCTCGACAAGATCGCGGCGATGCTCGACGCTCCGACACGGGGCAGCGCGCGGCCCACCCGGGCGCGAAAGCGTTAGCCAGCGCACGCGATTTCGCTGGATCGTGCGGGCTCGAGCAGCCTAGTGTCTGAGGATGCGCTGGACGATAGTGGCCGTGGTGATGCTCGCCGCGTGTGCAAATGCAAAGGAGCAGGAGCCCGGCCCGATGGGCGACAAGGGCGACAAGGGTGATCCCGGCGATCCGGGGACCATGGGTGAGATGGGCACGCCGGGGGCGGGCGGTCAGGCGTGCTGGGACCTCGACGGCAACGCCGCGTGTGACCCGGCGACCGAGGACACCAACAACGACGAGACCTGCGATGTCGGTGATTGCATCGGGCCCGAGGGGCCGGCCGGCCCGGCGGGGACTGCCGGCCAGCTCGGCGTCGGGGTGTTCGGCACCGCGTCGGTGACGATCACGTCGACGAGCGGGGCGACGCCGATCCCCGGCCTGACGACGACCGTCACGGTCCCCGCGGCGTCCGCGGTGATGATCAGCACGGACGGCGGGCTCGGCACCACCGACACCACGGAGACGGGCTTCTCGGTGGTGGATATCGTGATCACCGCGGATGGCGCGCTGTTGCCAAACGGCGGCTATCACCGGGTGATCGCCGCGAACACGACCGGCCTGACCGGCATGATCGCCAACTGGAGCATGTCGACCGTGACCACGTTGAGCGCCGGTGCGCACACGATCCAGGTCCAGGCGATCGGCGGCGGGATGGGCTCGGACGCGACGGTCAGCGGCAACAACACGTCGGTCTTCCAGGGCTCGCTCGGCGTCGTCGTGTTGAAGCTGTAGCGGCCCGGCGGGCGCGCGTCACCTCAGACGAGGATCCCGGGAGCCGGGAACTTCGCGCAGAGCTCGCGGACCTCGCCGGCGATCCGTGCGTGCAGCGCGGCGTCCGCGGGTGCGCTGACCACCTGATCCATCCACGCCGCGATCTGGCGCATCTCGGTCTCCTTCATGCCGCGGCTGGTGACCGCCGGCGTGCCGATGCGGATGCCCGACGGATCGAACGGCTTGCGCGGATCGAACGGCACGCTGTTGTAGTTGAGCTCGATGCCGGCCGCGTCCAGCGCCTTCGCCGCGACCTTGCCGGGGACGTTCTTGCCGGTGAGGTCGGCGAGGATGAGGTGGTTGTCGGTGCCGCCGGTGACCAGCGTGAAGCCGCGCTCGACGAGCGCTGCCGCGAGCGCCTTCGCGTTCGCGACGATCTGGTGCGCGTACGTCTTGAACGCGGCGGTCTGCGCTTCCTTCAGCGCGACCGCGATGCCGGCGGTCGTGTGGTTGTGCGGGCCGCCCTGCAGGCCGGGAAACACCGCGCGATCGATCGCCTTGGCGTGCTCGGCCTTGCACATCAGCATGCCGCCGCGCGGGCCGCGCAACGTCTTGTGCGTCGTCGTCGAGATCACGTCGGCCATCGGCACCGGCGACGGATGCGCGCCGGCGGCGACGAGACCGGCGATGTGCGCGATGTCCGCGCACAGGATCGCGCCGACCTCCTTGGCGATCTCGCCGAACATGGCGAACTCGATGGTGCGGGGAATCGCCGTGCCGCCGCAGAACATCAGCTTCGGCTTCTCCTTGCGTGCCAGCTCGCGGACCTCGTCGAAGTCGACGCGATGGGTGTCGCGGCGGACGCCGTACTGGACCGGGCGGAAGTAGCTGCCGGTGATCGACACGCTCCAGCCGTGGGTCAGGTGGCCACCGGCGGGCAGTCCCATGCCCATCACGGTGTCGCCCGGCTTCAGGAACGCGAAGTAGACGGCGAGGTTCGCCGGCGAGCCCGAGTACGGCTGCGGGTTCGCGTGGTCGACGCCGAACACCGCCTTCGCGCGGTCGGCGCACAGCTGCTCGACCTGATCGATGTACTTCTGGCCCTCGTAGTAACGCTTGCCCGGGTAGCCCTCGCTGTACTTGTTCGTCAGCACCGAGCCGGTCGCGGCGAGCACGGCACCCGAGACGTAGTTCTCCGACGCGATCAGCCGGATCGAGTCGCGCTGGCGCTTCTCCTCGGACGTGATCAGCTCGGCGATTTCCGGGTCGACTTCGGCGATCGTCTTGGCCAGGTCGGGGTGCATGTGCGGAGTCATACCCGATCGGGATCCCGGGCACCATCCGAGCCGCCGTCACGCGCGGTCCGCTGCGTGGCGGGGGGTGATCGCGATATAACCGGGCTTCCATGTACACACCGAGCCGCGAGAAGTTCGTCGCGGCAGCCGCACGCGGAAACCTGATCCCCGTGTATCGCGAGCTGCTCGCCGACGGTGACACGCCGGTCTCGGCCTACGCGGCGCTCGGCGGGGGCGAGCACTCGTTCTTGCTCGAGTCGGTGGTCGGCGGCGAGACCTGGGCGGCGTACTCGTTCGTCGGCGTCGCACCGCGCGCGCTCGTGCGGTGGGCGAACAACACGGCGACCGTGACCTGGTTCGATGTCGACGCGGGCGGCCCACCGAGGACCGCCTCGTGGGAGACAGCCGATCCGACCTCGGCACTCGACGAGGTCCTGCGCGAGATGCGGCCGGTCGAGGTGCCCGGTCTGCCGCGGTTCTGGGGCGGCGCGGTCGGCTGGATCGCGTACGACTGCGTGCGCGCGTTCGAGGATCTGCCGGAACGCGCGCGGCCGAGCCCGGGGCAGGAGGCGCTACCGCCGCTCGCGATGGTCGTCACCGACACGCTGCTCATCTTCGACAACCTGCGCCAGACGCTGAAGGTCGTCGCCACGCCGTACGTCGCGCGTCCGGAAAAGGCGGAGGTCGCCTACGAGCGCGCGTGCGCCCGCATCGACGACATCGTCGCGCGGCTGCGCGCACCACGCCGGCCGCTGCCCGAGCTCGAGCCGCCGCGCCTCGGCGAACAGGCGCTGCCGGCGCCGCCCGTGTCGTCGTTCACCCACGAGGACTTCATCGCGGCGGTCGAGCGCGTCAAGGAGTACATCCTCGCCGGCGACGCGTTCCAGGTCGTGCTGTCGCAGCGCTTCTCCGACACCGCGCAGGGGGCGCGCGCGCTCGACGTGTATCGCGCGCTCCGCGTGATCAACCCGTCGCCGTACATGTTTCACCTCCAGTTCCCGGAGGCGTGTGTGACCGGCGCGTCGCCCGAGACGCTGGTCCGGCTATCCGAGGGCCGCGTCGAGGTGCGACCGATCGCGGGGACGCGTCACCGCGGCGCGACGGCGGCGGAAGATGCGCGGCTCGCCGAGGAGCTGCTCGCCGATCCGAAGGAGCTCGCCGAGCACCTGATGCTGATCGATCTCGGCCGCAACGATGTCGGCCGCGTCGCCGAGGTCGGCTCGGTCCAGGTCGCCGAGCAGATGGTGATCGAGCGCTACTCGCATGTCATGCACATGACGTCGCACGTCATCGGCTCGCTCGCGCACGGCAAGAGCTGGCTCGACGTGCTACGTGCTGCGTTCCCCGCCGGCACGCTCTCCGGCGCCCCGAAGATCCGCGCCATGGAGATCATCGACGAGCTCGAGCCGCACCAGCGCGGCATCTACGGCGGCGCCGTCGGCTACGTCAGCTACACCGGCAACCTCGATCTCGCGATCGCGATCCGCACGCTGGTCAGTCAGGGCGACACGATCTACGTGCAGGCCGGCGCCGGGCTCGTCGCCGACTCGGTGCCCGAGCTCGAGTACCAGGAGACCGTCAACAAGGCGCGCGCGGTGCTGCGGGCGGTCGTGATGGCGCGCACGGCCCAGGAGGGCATGTGAACGTCCTCCTCGTCGATAACTACGACTCGTTCACGTACAACCTCGCACAGTACCTCGGCGAGCTGGCGGCGGACGTCCAGGTCGAGCGCAACGACGCGATCACGGTCGACGCGATCGCCGCGCGCGCGCCACAGGCGATCGTGATCTCGCCCGGCCCGTGCACGCCGAACGAGGCCGGCATCTCGATGGACGTGATCCGCACGTTCGCGGGCCGGATTCCGATCCTCGGGGTCTGCCTCGGCCACCAGTGCATCGGCCAGGTGTTCGGTGGCCGCATCGTGCGCGCGACGCGCGTCATGCACGGCAAGACGTCGAAGATCTTCCACGACGAGAAGGGCCTGTTCGCCGGCGTCGAGAACCCGTTCGTCGCGACCCGGTATCATTCGCTCGTGATCGCGCCGGACTCGTTGCCCGACGCGCTCGAGATCACCGCGAAGACCTGGGAGGACGAGATCATGGGCGTGCGCCACAAGCAGCACCTCGTCGAGGGCGTGCAGTTTCACCCCGAGTCGATCATGACGGGAGCGGGCAAGGCGCTGCTCGCGAACTTCCTCGAGAAGGCGCGCGCATGACGGCCGCGATCGTCCGCGCGATCGGCCGCGCGCTCGACAGGCAGGATCTGTCGCGTGCCGAGATGGCCGAGGTAGTGGGGCAGATCATGGACGGCCAGGCGACGGCTGCGCAGATCGGCGGCTTCCTCGTCGCGCTGCGCGCGAAGGGGGAGGCGGTCGACGAGCTGGTCGGCGCCGCCGCCGCGATGCGCAGCCGCGCGACGCCGCTCTCGTGCCCCAACGCCGAGCACGCGATCGACACCTGCGGGACCGGCGGCGATGGTGCCGGCACCATCAACGTGTCGACCCTCGCCGCGATCCTGATCGCCGCGTGCGGCGGCACGGTCGCCAAGCATGGCAACCGCGCGCTGTCGAGCAAGTGCGGGTCGGCCGACGTGCTCGAGGCGCTCGGCGTTCATTGCGACGCCGAGGCGCGCATCGTCGAGCGCTGCCTCGCGATGGCCGGCATCGGCTTCGCGTTCGCGCCGCGCTTCCACGCGGCGACGCGCCACGTCGGCGGCCCGCGCAAGGAGCTCGGCACGCGCACGATCTTCAACCTGCTCGGCCCGCTGACCAACCCGGCCAACGTCAAGCACCAGGTCGTCGGCGTCTACGACGCACGGTGGTGCGAGCCGGTGGCCGCCGCGCTCGGCGCGCTCGGGCTGCGCCGCGCTGCCGTCGTGCATGGCGCCGGACAGCTCGACGAGATCGCGGTGCACGGCGAGACCCACGTCGCGATCTGGGACGCCGGGGTGGGCGTCGTCCGCGCGCTGGCGCTCGCGCCCGGCGCGTTCCGCGTTGACGAGCTCGATCCGGAGGGCCTCGCCGGCGGCGATGCCGCCCACAACGCGGCCATCCTGCGCAAGGTGATCGCCGGCCGCGAGGTCGGACGCGGCGAGCGCTACGAGGCGGTGCTCCGGGCCGCCGCCATGACCGCGGCGCTCGGGCTCGAGCTGCTCGAGGCGGGCGAGCTCGACCTCGCGCGGTTGCCCGATCAGTACCGGCGCGCCGCCGCGACCGTGACGAACGGCGCCGCCCGGCTCGTGCTTCACAAATTGCGCGAGGTCAGCCAGGATGTCGCCGACACCGACTGGCGCG
>DAIRFU010000830.1:0-2884 GCA_036794935.1 Kofleriaceae bacterium
TGGGCCGTCACTTGTGGGGGGGCGCCGCCGCGGCGCTGGGGGCGCACTGCTTCTTGTCGGGGGCGGCCGATCCCGAGGGCGGGCTCGACGCGACGATGCTGCCATCGCATGCCGCGATCACGCGATAGCCGACGAGATCGAGCGCGATCACGGGCTTGCCGCCGACCGTGGTCGTTGGCTTCGCCGGCACCCGCACGAGCATCTGCACGCGCGTGTTGCCGGCGGCCTTCACGAACACCTTCGCCGCGTTCTCGTCGCCGAGCGGCCGCGCGTTGTCGTAGACGAGACCGGCGTCGAGCTTGCCCGCCTTGACGTGGAGCGGCGTGCCCGGCTTGGCGGCGACCACGTAGTACGTGGTGCCGTCGAGCTCGAGCCCGCTGCAGCGGATGCAGCCCGAGAGCGAGAGCGGGACCGACTTCTTCTTCGGGTTCCACGCGCCGACCGAGAACGCGTCGCGGTCCGCCTCGACGAGCAGCGTCGCGCCGGCGAGCTCGGCGGCGCGGCGGTCGCGCACCTGCCGGCATTGCCGCTGCTCGGTGTTGTCGCCGGCGTCGCAGCGCGCGGTGAGCGCCCACACGAGCCCGTCGACGCGGCCGAGCCGCTGCGCGGTCGCGGCCTTGGCCTCGAACGTGTCGTCGGCGTGCGCGGACGTCGCGACGAGGAGCGGGAGGATCCAGAGCGCGCGCATCACTTGAGCTTGTGCGTGAGGTACGCCTTGAGGCGCAGCTCGGCATCGCTGGGATCGGTGATGACGATCGGGACCGTCTTGTCGATCTCGGCGTCGATGGCCTGGTAGAACGATTTGCGCGCGGGCTCCTCGTCGATGAGCTGGGTGCTCGTGAGGCCGCGCACCGGCGTGTCGCTGATCTTCGCGCAGTACGCCTTGAGCTTGTCGTAGAGCGGACCGCCGAGGAACGCGCCGATCTTGTCGGCCTGGTTCGCCATCCGCTCGAGCGACGCCTCGACGGCGGCCGGCAGCGTGCCGCGATCGTGGTCCTGCGACAGCACCGCGCATACGCGCAGCACCATCACGTCGTCGATCACGCCGATCCCTTCGTTCCAGTCCGGGATCAGATCCATCTTGCTGACGAGATACGCCAGCGCCCCCGCCGCGAGCCGGCGCGCCTTCTCGTCGGCGGCTGTCGCCTCGAGCAGCGCCTTGAACGCGTCGGTGTCCTGGCGAATCGTCTCCGCCCAGCTCTTGAACACGTCGATGTCTGCCACGCGATCCTCCTTGCCGGCCAACCTACCGCCAAGCCGTGTGACGATTCAATCGAGCACGCAGAGGTTCGGCGTGGTCGGCTTGCAGATGCCGCGGTTGTTGCACGTGCCGACGTTGCCGTCGCGATCGGCGGGACACGGATTGGAGTCGCTGCACGTCTGCGTGCAGATCGTGAAGTTCTGCTTGTCGAAGAAATGGCAGTCGTGCGACGCGCACTCGTCGGCGGTCGCGCACCAGTCGTAGACGACGCCGGTGCACGCGGGCGTGCCGGGCGGCGCGTCCGGCATCGGTCCCATCATGCCGCCGCCACCGTTGTCACAGCCAGCGAGGACAAGGCAGGCGAGCGCGAGCTTGAGCATATTCATCATGGTACGTGGGCACGCCGCGCGGGGACCCCAACATGGCGTCACAGCCGGCGAGCGTCGATGTCAGGTTACACCAGCGTTACCGCAGTGATTTGTGTAGGATCACCTCATGCGCAGCCTCGCGATCGCGGTGCTCCTCGTCGCCTGTGGCGGAGGCAACGCGCCGCCGAACATCGACGCGAACCCGGCCGGGCCGCGCTGCAGCAAGCAGCTCTACGATCTGTGCAGCGAGGAGCACGACTGCGACAGCGGCGTGTGCCAGAACTTCGGCGACTTCCAGGTCTGCACGACCGCGTGCACGCCAGACGGCGAGCCCTGCCCGTCGGACCGAAGCGGCGCGGCCGCGGCGTGCGAGAGCAACGCCTGCAAGCCGAGCGCGCCGAACATGTGTCACCTGGAGTGACGCCCCGGCTGGCACCGGGCTGCCGGGTCGGGCCCGGGATCAGCGCTTCATCAGGTCCTGGATCAGCTTCGTCGGCTTGTCGGCGCGGATCGAGACCGCGACCGTCTTCTTGATCCCGGCGGGAGCGTTGATGAACGTGACCTTGTGACGGCCGGCCGACAGCGCGATCGAGCGCTGCGGCGTGGTGAGCCCGGTCGGCTTGCCGTCGATCACGATCTCGCACGGCGGCTTGCTCGAGACCATCAGCGTGCCGTCGCCCGCCGCGGTGTCACCGAACCCCGGATCGGCGAGCGCCATCTGGCGTGGCGCGCTCGCGTGCCGCGCCGTCGCCTTCGCGCGGGCGGTTGGCTTCGCGGGCGCGGGTGCGGGTGCGGGCGTCTCGACGACCGCGCGAGCGAGTGCGGGCGCACGATGCTCGGCGTGGCGCGACCGCTTGCCGCGGCCGAGCGTGACGTCCAGCGTCGAGGTCTTCGTGGGATCGAGCGGCGCCATCTGCGTCGGCCGGCCCGGCAGCGTGAAGATCACGTCGTAGCGGCGCGATGGATCGAGTGATGTCGCGAGCGGCGTCGAGCCCAGGAACGATGTCTTGCCGTTGTCGACCAGCATCACGGTGGCGCCGGCCGGCTTGCTGTTGATGCGCACGTCGACGAGCGTGACGACGCCGCGCGGCGTCTGCACCTCGCGGACCGCCGCGGGATCCGAGGACGTCGCGATCGCCGTCACCGGCGCGGGCGCTGCCGTCGGCGCCGCCGCCGTGGTCGCCGGATCCGTCGCCGCGCTCGCCGCGATCGCCGGATCCGTCGCCGCGCTCGCCGCCGCCGCGGGATCCGTCGCCGCGTTCGCCGCGATCGCCGGATCCGTCGCCGCGCTCGCCGCCGCCGCGGGATCCGTCGC
>DAIRFU010000831.1:0-2880 GCA_036794935.1 Kofleriaceae bacterium
GCGCTCGCGAACCGCGACGGCGGCGGGCTCGCGGTGACGATCACGATCCCGCAGTGAGCGGTCACTTCACCGGCGCTGCGGCGTCGCCGGTGCGTCGCAGGTGATCCCAGTCGCGGCCCTCGTGCCGGCTGGTCGGCAAGAACGCGAGCATCGCGAGCGCGACCGGGATCGCGAGACAGGCGCCGCCGACGATCGCGACCGGGATGCCGAGCGGCGGCAGCGCGGCGATCGCGTCGGTGAGCGCGAGCTTCATCACCAGGATCGCCGGGGTCAGCACCGCGGCGACGATGCCGGCGATCGCCATGAACAGCGTGACCACCGCGATCTCGCCGGGCAGCTGTGCCCGGCCGCGCCAGCGCAGCCAGATCGGGACGCCGGTCGCCGCGGCGACCACGACGGTGGCGACGCTCGCGGCTGCCACCGGCAGCTGGCGCCACGCGACCACCGCGAGCACGAAGCCGCCGATCAGGCTGCCCCACATCACGAGCGCGTCGATCAGGATCACCTCGAGCGACGTGCGGCGCTTGCGCGCGAACGCGCCGATCAGCGCGATGGCGCCGATCGAGGCGAGCTGGAGCGCCTGAACCAGCTCCACCGTCCCGACCAGCTCGGGCGGGCAGGGCGCCGCCTCGTCGCGGGTTGCGGGGCAGAACGCGCTCGCGTATCGCGCGCGCAACGCGCCGTCGCCCCAGTCCACGCGGCGGGCCAGCCCCGAGTCGCCGACCGCGATCCACGGGGATGCCAGTAGCATGAGGGCGAGCGCCGTCATCGCGGCGATCGCGATCGCCGAACCCGCTCCCCATGCGTCGAGAAAGCGCCTGGGTGACGCCACCGATCCAGGGTACCTCAGGTGCCCCCCGGGTGCGGCGGTGAACCCGAGCGGTAACAGCTCCGCCCCGTCGGTGCCGGTCGAGGGGCCCGTGCACGCACGCGGAGCTCGACCGGCGTGCCCGTGCCGCGCTGTTCGCCGCGAGCCGAGCACCTGGCTCGCGGTGACCGAGCCGCGGGGCGGACCGTGGCGCCAGCGCACGCCTGTCCGGAGCGCGTTCTCGCTGCCGCCGCTCCGGACCGTGGTCCCGCAGCTCCGGATCGCCAGCCGCGAGTCCGTCCTGATCGCCACGCCGGATCACCGCGAAGCGAGCATCACCGCGCGCGCGAGCCTCGAGCTTTCGCTTGCACCGGGCAGGCCGCTGCGCTTTGTTTGAGGTCAAACGAATTGCCCATGCACTGGGCAACGTCCTGTCACCGCAAACCGAACATCGTTCATTGCCGCCACGGTGCCGACCGCAGTGCCCACAGTCGTGGGCAAGTCGTCGAAGCTGCTCGACGCAAACTCGACGAAGGGCCAATTCGTTTGTAGTCAAACGAAACGATGGAACGTCGGATCGAAGTGGCGCCTCGAGTAGCCGGTCGTGTGTCGGGCAGCACTCTCCAGTTCGTTTGACCTCAAATTAGTCTGGTGTGGGCGCAAGGCCTACGCTAGATTCGCCGCCCATGTATTCCGAGGTTGGTGAGGTTCAGAGCTCACCTTCGAAGCACGAGACCGGTGGCGCGCAGTTGTTCGAGACGATGGTGGAGCTGCTTCGTGCTCGAACGTCCTCGTCGATCGAGGCTGGTTTCACCTTCCTGCAAGACGACAAGGTCGTGTCGTGGTCGTTCGCCGAGCTCGATCGGCGTGCGAGGGCAGTCGGCGCGTGTCTACAGGAGCGGCGAGCAGAAGGGCGCACGGTGCTCCTGCTGTTCCCGCCGGGGCTCGATTACATCGCCGCGTTTTTCGGCTGCCTGTACGCCGGCGCGATCCCGGTGCCCGCCTATCCACCGGACCGCGCACGCCTGACGCGCGTGTCGCCGCGCCTGGAGTCGATCGCAGATGATGCCGGCGCGAAGCTCGTCCTGTCGACGCGCGATCTCGCGGATGCGATCGGCGCTCTCGGGGACCGCGGCACGGCGCTCGCGCGCCTCGACTGGCTCGCAGCGGATGACCTGCCGCGCGGAGCCGAGAATGCCTGGCAACCGCCGAAGGTCTACCCCGGCAGCATCGCCTTCATTCAGTACACGTCCGGATCCACGGCGAGCCCCAAGGGGGTCATCGTCACGCACGCGAACCTGCTGCACAACCTGCATCAGGTGCATCGCAAGGTCGAGCACAGCTCGAAGGACCGTGTCGTGTCGTGGCTGCCCATGCATCACGACATGGGTCTCATCGGCGGGGTGCTGGAGCCGCTCTACGGCAACAGCCCCGTCACGTTGATGTCGCCGATGGCGTTCTTGCAGCGCCCGCTGCGCTGGTTGCGAGTCATCTCGGAGCGCGGGGCCACGATCAGCGCCGTGCCGAACTTCGCGTACGACTGGTGTCTACGCAAGATCTCGCCGGAGGAGCGCGATTCTCTGGATCTACGCCATTGGCGCGTCGCCTTGACCGGTGCCGAACCGGTCCGCGCCCGGACGCTCGATGCGTTCGCCGAGTTCTTCGGGCCGTGCGGGTTCCGCAGAGACATCTTCTATCCCTGCTACGGCCTCGCCGAAGGCACGCTGATGGTCTCGGGTGGTCGACCCGGCCGCGAACCCATGGTGCGGGTCTTCTCCGCGTCCGAGCTCGAGCAAGGGCGGGTCCGTCCGGCACGAGACAGCGAGCGAGGCGTCGAGCTCGTCGGGTGCGGCACCGCGCTGGACCGGTTGACGATCGCGATCGTCGATCCGCAGACGAGCACGCCCTGCGGACCGGACAGGGTGGGCGAGATCTGGACGCACGGGCCCAGCGTCGCGCGGGGCTACTGTAGGTGCAAGGACGCGACGCGCGACACGTTCCATGCCCAGCTCGACGGTGGCGCGACGGCGCATCTCCGGACGGGCGATCTAGGCTTCGTGCACGACGGGCAG
>DAIRFU010000205.1:0-10184 GCA_036794935.1 Kofleriaceae bacterium
GGGCGGATCGCGGAGGCCGCGCGGCGCTACCGGGCGGCCGGCGATCTGCGGCGCGCGGCGCACACGTTCGAGCGCGCGACCGACCTCGCACCCGATGACGCGGCGCTGCGCGCCGAGCTGCTCGACGCGCAGACCGGGCTCGTCGTCGAGATCGCGGCGGCCGAGGCGAGTGCCGGTGATGCGGCGGCCGCGGAGCACAGCCTGCGCAAGATCCTCGCGACCTACCCGATGCACCTCGCCGCGAACCTCGCGCTCGCGGATCTGCTCGTCGAGACCCAGCGCGCCGCGGCGGCCGCCGACCACCTGCGCGACACGCTCGCGAACGCGCCCGAGGACAGCGAGCCCGAGCTACTCGCCAGGCTCGTCCACCGCTGCGCGACGGTGATGCGCACGCTCGGCGACGCCGACGAGGCGCACCAGCTGCTACACGAGGCACATCACCTCGACCGGCGCGATCTCGCGATCACGCTCGCGCTCGGCGAGAGCTGCTTCACGCGCAAGCTGTGGCGCGAGGCCGCGATCCACCTCGGCTCGCTCGCCGATCATCCGGCCGCGCCGAAGCACCGCACCGCGGTCGCCGCCGGCCTCGTGCGCGCCGGCCAGGCCGAGGTCCGCGCGCTGCGCCCGCAGAACGCACAGCGCCACCACGAGGCCGCGGTGCGCATCGATCCCGACTGCGCGCCGGCGTGGCACGCCCTCGCGGAGCTGGCGACCGAGGCCGGCGACCTCGTGCGGGCGGCCGAGTGCCTCGAGCGCGAGGCGAGCGCGACCAGGGATCCGGCGACCCGGCTGCGCCTGTTCGACGCGCTCGGCGATCTCGCGCTCGATCTGCTCGGTGATGCCGAGCGCGCGGAGCGCTGCTGGTCGCGCGTCGCGAGCGCGCTGCACGCGCCCGTGCTCGTCAAGCTGCTCGCGCTCCAGCGCAAGCGCGGCTCGAACATCGAGCGCGGTGAGACGTGCGAGCGGCTCGCGGCGATCACCGCCGATAACCGCGCGAAGAAGGAGCTGACCGAGGAGGCCGCGGAGGCGTTCGCGGCCGGCGGCGATCTCGCGCGTGCACTCGCGGTCGCCGAGTACCTGATCGCGGCGCACCCGCACGACGTCGATACCGTGACGTGCGCGGCGAAGGTCGCGCTCGCCGCGGGTGCGCACGACCAGGCGGCGGGCTGGCTGCGCCGCGCGCTCGGTGCGTGGGACGCGGCGAAGGATCGCGGCGACGGTGATGCGCGCCGCGCGGATCTGTGGCGCTGCCTGGGTGACGCCGAGCGGACGCGACGGAACGAGCGGGCCGCGCTCGACGCGTACCAGCGCGCGGTCGTCACCGCACCGGAGTCCGACGGTGCACTCGGCGCGCGCCGCGGCCTCATCGAGCTCGCGTCGGCGCACGGCCGCGCCGCGAACACCTCGCGGCTCGCGCTCGTCGAGGCCGAGCAGGATCCCGCGGACATCCTGACGTCGGCGCGGGAGCTCGGCGCGGGCGGCGATCTCGAGGGCGCGCGCGCGATGTACGAGCTTGCCCGCGCGGTCGTCCCCGCGGGCAGGAGCGAATCCAGCCCGCTCCATTCTCGGCACGAGCTCGTCGCCGAGGACGAGCAGTTCCTCGCCGACCATGCCGCGCGCCCGCTCGCCTCCGACGAAGCATACGCCGCGGCGCTCGACGAGGCCGAGCGGCGCGCGCTCGTCGACGATCCGGCCGAGGGCCCGATCGGCGAGCTGTTGCTCCTGCTCGGTGAGGCCGCGAGCCTCGTGTGTCCCGATCCGAAGACCGCGCTCGATGACGAGTCACTCACCGACGCGCGCCGGATCCCCGCGTCGAGCGAGGCTGCCGTCGTCGCGATGTATCCGCAGGTCGCCAAGGCCCTCGCCGGTCCGCCGACGCTGCTCTACGCCGACCCGTCGCGCGGTGGCGGCGACCTGCGCCTTCTGCTCGCGTCACCGCCGGTCGTCGTGGTCGGTCCACGGCTCACCGCGGTCCGGGCTCGCTCGCGCGCCGAGACCGAGACGATCGCCGGCGAGCGAGGCGCGGACCGCGATGTCGAGCTGCGGTTCGCGCTCGGCCGGCTGGTCGAGCTGTCGCGGCCGCATCGGCTGTTCGTCGCAGGCAGCGAGCCCGAAATGTTTGCGCGGCTCGTCGCCGGCCTGTGGCACGCGTTCGGCAAGCCCGATGTCGAGCCGACGCGCGAGATCGCGCGCGAGGCCGAGCGCCTGCGCCACGCGTTGCCCGTACAGCTGCGCCGGCGCCTCGGCGAGCGGCTCGCCGAGCTCTCGGCGAACGCACTCGACCTCCAGACCTATCGCAGCGCGTGCGAGCGCGCCGCCGATCGCGCGGGTCTCCTCGCGTGCGGCAACGTGACAATCGCGATCCAGCTCGCGGGAGGCGCAGATCGTGCGCGTCACCTCGTCCAGCTCGCGGCGTCGCAGCGATATCTCACCGCGCGCAAGAAGCTGCGCCGGCGCTGAGAGCGGTGCCTATCCGTTCGGCGGGGAATGATCGGCGCACGTTGCCGGTGGCCGAGTTCACGACTAGGTTTTGCTCATGATCTCGAAGACCACGCTGCTCGCTTCGACGCTCGTCATCGCGCTCGCCGGGATCGCTCCCGGCTGCGCGCGCGACACCGACAACGTCGAACGCTGGGCGACGACGGAGAACACGAACGTCCAGATCGACTGGAACAAGGTCAACCAGGCGTATCGCGACGCGAGCGGCCCCGAGGATCTCGAGAAGCGGATCAACGAGATCTACGAGGGCACCGAGATCATCTCGATCGCCGTGCACGATCAGGACGACAAGACCCAGGTCGTCACCGGCTTCTTCGACAAGAACACGAACGGCGGCGTCGACGAGGGCGAGAAGATCTTCACGATCAAGCGCGAGCCGACCGGCGAGGGCGCCGCGCAGTACCAGACGATGGGCTACGGCCCGTACGCCGGTTATCACTCGCCGTTCTTCAGCATCGCGTCGGGGATGATGATGGGCGCGATGCTGTCGAGCATGTTCAGCCCGGCGTACATGCCGATGCGCTACGTCACCAGCGAGGCGCGCGTCGGCTCGCTGCGCTCGCAGCGCACGAGCTACCGTGCCGCGAACCCCCAGCGCTTCGGCCCGCGCTCGCGCAGTGGCCGCAACTACGGGGGCAAGGCGACGAAGCCGACCCGGCCGAGCAGCGGCTGGGGACGCCGGGGCGGCGGTCGGTTCGGGCTCTCGCGCCGCGGCCGCACCGAGCGCCCGGAGCGGTTGACGGCGTAGTGACGATCCGCGAGCTGCCGTTCGTCGAGCGACCGGTGCTCGAGCTGCTCGACCTGACCGTCGAGCGCCCGGCGCCGAACCGCGACTACGCGGGCTACGGCTGGGCGCGCGTGCCGGAGCTCTGGCTCGACGAGCAGCGCGTGACCGACGCGCTCGTGCTCGCGCTGCACACCGCCGATGACGGCGAGCCGATCGCCGGCGATCTCGAGCTCGAGTTCGAGCTGCCCGGCGGCAAGCCGGTCGGCGTGCTGGCGACGCTGTTCTTGCCGGTGTGGCTGCCGCAGCTGCCCCGCGCGAGCGCGACCGTGCTCGCGGTGTGCAATCCGCACCACGCGGTGGTGCCCAGACCGGCCGCCGCCGCCACGGCTCCGCTCTATCTCGCGATGGGTGACGTCGAGGCATGGCTGGATCACGACCGCGGCGGCCGCATCCGACTCGCCAGCGAGGCCGGCTGGCAAAGGCTGGACGCATGATCACCGAGGAACAGAAGCAGACGCTCGTCGGCCTGTGGCTGCTCAAGAAGCTCGATCTCGATCCGAAAGAGGGCGGCATGGAGCTCCCCGTCGTCCCTCCGAGCGAGCTCGCGCCGCTCGACGAGTACTTGCAGGACCTCGCGGTGCAGGGCCACGTCGAGATCAACGCGAAGAAGGGTCGCTACGAGCTGACCAGGCAGGGCATCGCGTATCTCGGCGAGGTCATCGACGAGGCGCAGGCGCTCGTCGACGAGCTCGACGAGCTCGAGACCGACGAGGCAGTCGCCGAGCTCCGCGCGCGGCACTACGATCTGCTGCGCGCGCGCTTTCTCTGGGGCTGGTACGAGGGCGAATTCGATGACCTGGTGCTGTTCCAGGAGCGGCGCGGCGCGCCCACGATCGAGCGGCTGTGGGCGTTCTACCTGACGAGCGACGAGTTCTTTCGCGAGCTCGCCAGGGACTTCAGCTAAGGCGTCCGCGTCGCCGGCGTGCGCTGCCGCGCCTGCGTGCTCCTGCCCTCGCGCTTCATCGCGCGATCGACGTCCTTGCGGAACTGCGCCTTGTCGAGCTGCGCGCCGTTGAGCAGCGTGCTGCCCATCCGCGTCACGCTCGCCATGCCGATCGCCTCGCGGATCTCCTGCTCGGTCGCGCCGTTCTGCTGCGCGGCCTGGGTGTGAAAGTAGATGCAGTAGTCGCACGGGATCTGCGAGGCGACCGCGAGACCGATCAGCTCCTTCGTCTTGGCGTCGAGCTTCGTGTTCGGGTTCATCTCGAACGTCTTCATGCCCATCCAGAACGTCGGTAGCAGCGCCTCGGGGATCGCGCGGAAGAACTGCGGCACGAACCCGAACGTCTGCTCGATGTCCTTCATCACCGTGGTCGTGCTCATCTGCATTCCGGACGTCGTCTGCTGCTTCGGTGCGGGAGTCTGCGGTTCGGCACGCTGGGCGAGCGCGCCCGGTGCAATCGCGATCCCGACGGCCAAGCACGTCGCGAACAAGAGCTTCATGTTGCGCATGTCTGTTCCTCCAATGGTCCACGCAGCCCGACTTCCACGCGGCGTTCCAGCGCGGCTACGGTGACGTACGCAGCTACTGGAGGACCGCGAAGAGCACGACGGCGAGGATCGCGACCAGCGCGGTCGCGCCGAGCAGCAACAGGCCGAGCCGCCGCGGCGATTCGAGCCGCGTCACCGTCGGCTGCGGCGACAGCCGCACGCTGACCGAGCTCGGCGTGTTCTGCAGCTGGCGGTTCGTCGTCGTGCGCGGCAGCGCGATCGGCCCACTCGCCTGTCTGGAGCCCGCCGGGCCCCCGGTGATCGACGCCTGCACGCGGAGCCGCAGCTCGAGCGCGTCCCGGAGCCCGGCGCGGAGCTCCTCGATCGTGAGCACGCGCCGCGCGGGGTCGAGCGACGTCGCCCGGTCGACGAGATCGACGAACGCGGCCGGCGCGTCGGGGCGCAGCACGGAGATCGGCTCGGGGCGGCCACTCGTGATGTTGCCGACCGTGGCCGCGAGCGTCTCGCCGGTGAACGCGACGCGCTGGGTCGCCATCTCGTACAGGATCGTGCCCATCGCCCACACATCCGTCGAGGGCCCGATCAGATCGGTCTGGCCGAGCGCCTGCTCGGGAGACATGTACGACGGCGTGCCGAGCAGCGCGTGGGCGCCGGTCGTGCGGCCCGCGCTGCGCAGCTTGGACACGCCGAAGTCGAGCAGCTTGACGCGCTCCTCGCCGGCGTCGTCGATCGAGATGAACAGGTTCTCCGGCTTGAGATCGCGGTGCGTGATGCCGAGCCGGTGCGCGAGCTGCAGCGCGGACATCGTCTGATCGCCGATGCGCCCGATCGCATCCCATGGCAGCTGGCCGCGCTCGATGCGCACGCGGATGTGCGCGCCATGCAGGAACTCGAGGATCATGAACGGCGAGCCGTCGGGGAGCGTGTCCCAGTCGGTGATCTCGACGACGTTGGGGTGGTGCAGCGAGGCCAGCATCTCGGCCTCGCGCTCGAACCGCAGCAGCGCCTCGGGGTTCGTGACGAGCGCCGGCAACAGCCGCTTGAGCGCGAACTGGCGCTTCAGCTTCACGTGCTGCACCTCGTACACGAGGCTCATGCCACCCTCGCCGAGCAGGCGCACGACCTGGTAACGCCCGCTGACGACGCTCTCGAGAAGCGGATCGACTTCCACCCGGTCTTCGATAGTACATGCGTCGGACGTCCGGTTCTGGCACCGATGTAGGGCGCGGTCGGCCTGGGAGGTCGCGATCACGCCACGCCCGGTCGCGTTCACGTATCATCCAGCCATGCTTCGTCTATCGCTCGTCGTGCTCGTGATGCTCGCGTCGCCTGCTCTCGCGCAGAACGCGTTCGAGGTCTGCAAGGGCGAGTCGAAGACCGTCGTCAGCGGCCAGGGCAAGCTCGTGATCGCGGTCGTCTACCCGGAGGACTTCCCGGTCACGACCACGCCGGCGATGCGCAACGCGGTCGGTGCCTCGCTCGCGCGCGCCGAGAAGGGCCGCATCGTGCCCGCGAAGGACGTCCAGGCCGCGAAGCGCCTCGTCGACGCGAACAAGTGGACCGAGAAGAGCGCGGCGTGCGGCTACTCTCCCTCGCTCGTCGCGGTGCTCGGACAGAGACACAAGAATCTATCGACCGCGCACGCGAGCGTGGTCTGCGACGGCGACAGCTGCGAGCTCCGCGTCGATCTCGAGCGGCACGGCAAGCCGACCGCGCAGCGCTGGGTGCGCTACTCCGCACCGCTGACCGGCCCGAAGGACAAGGTCGCCACCATCCAGGCCGCCGCGAAGAAGCTGGTCTCGAAGGGCGTGCCGTCGGATGCCTCGACGAAGGGCCTCGCCGTCAAGCAGCTCGTCGATGGCACGGTCACGGTGCGCAGCGACATCGACGGCGCGCTCGAGCTCGACCGCGCGATGGAGGGCGCGCAGAGCTTCGCCGCGTGCACGCCGAAGAAGAAGAGCAAGCACGACATCCGCGGCTACTGGGCGGACTGGAAGCTGTCGGCGCAGGGCACGGCGATGGAGGTGATGGTCAAGCCGTTCGGCGGCGTCGATCCGACCGACGACGCGGCAGCACGCTGCCTGCGCGGCGCGCTCCAGCACCTCCAGATGGCCTGCCCGCGCGATGGCAAGGTGACGCCCGTGCACACCGCGATCTGCCTCTGAGCGCGATGACCTTCCGTCGCGCAGCCATCGCGGGCCTGCTCGCGGCGTGCAGCCGTACGCCCGCGCCGAAGGATCCGACCGAGCGCGCGCTGTATCGCGATCTCGAGCGCGAGGTCACCGTCGCGGCCGCGACCGGCTGGGGCGTCGACCGGATCGAGATCGACGGCATGCTCGACACCGCGCTCGACTCGGTGTGCCGCGTCGACGAGCTCGGCCGCCGCAGCCTGCGCGCGTGGCTCGACGCCGAGATCAGCCGGCTCGGCGGCCCCATCGAGAAGGCGTGGCGCGAGCGCGGCAAGGATCTGGGGAACGTCTCGGACCTGCTCGTGCTCCACCGCGTGCGCCTGCTGCTCGCGCGCGCCGACGAGAGCTCGCTCGACTGCCCGTTCTGGATCGAGCCCGAGAACCCGTTCCGCGGCCGGCAGATCTCGGAGAGCCGGTGGCAGCTCTCGCTCGGCGGCGGCGGCACAGCGAGCGCGATCCAGCAGGGCGATCACCAGGACATCAGCGCGGGCGGCGTCGGCCGGCTGCTGATCGGGCGGATGTTCGCGAGCGGCGACGGCCTCTACATCGGCGCCGAGGTCGGCGGCAGCGCGCAGTTCCCCAAGGACGAGACCGGCGAGCGGACCTCGCTCGAGATCGGCGCCGACTTGATGACGCCGATCGTCTATCGCCACACGCTGCTCAACACGTACTGGGAGGCCGAGGCCGGCTGGCTCGGCCACTCGACCGAGCGAGACTGGGGCGCGATCGATCACGGCCTCCACGTCGGCGTCGCGTTCGGCGGCCGTGCACTTCGCCAGCGCTTCGTGTTCCCCGGGGCCGCGCTCGCGCTAGCCTACGAGCACCTGTTCGTCGCCGGCGATGATCTGATCACGATCAAGCTCGGCGCGCGCGTGCAGTTCGACTGGGACCTATGACGAAGCCAAGACAGCGTTGCGCGTGGGCCGCGCGCGAGGACATGTGGAGCTATCACGACACCGAGTGGGGCGTGCCGGTCCACGACGACGCCCGCCACTTCGAGTTCCTGATCCTCGAGGGTGCGCAGGCCGGTCTGTCGTGGTCGACGATCCTCAACAAGCGCGAGGGCTACCGCCGCGTGTTCGCCGGGTTCGATCCGGAGCAGGTCGCGCGGTTCACGCCGGCGCGGATCGAGAAGGCGTTGCTCGATCCGGGCATCGTACGCAACCGGCTCAAGGTCGAGTGCACCGTGTCGAACGCGCGCAAGTTCCTCGACCTCGTCGACGAGCGCGGCAGCTTCGATGAGTTCATCTGGAGCTTCGTCGGTGGCCGGCCGATCGTGAACCGGTGGACCGAGAGCCGCCAGATCCCGGCGACCTCGAAGGAGTCCGACGCGCTCGCGAAGGAGCTCAAGCGGCGCGGCTTCAAGTTCGTCGGCTCGACGGTGATGTACGCCCACATGCAGGCCGCGGGGCTCATCAACGATCACCTGACGGCGTGCTGGCGCTGGCGCGAAGTTTCTGTGCGGCGCTGACCTCGCTGCGGGTATCATGGTGGTAGCGCGCTCGGCACCGGCGGCACGACGGGGATCTCGATCGCGGCCGACAACCCGCCCGGCGCCGGCTCGCGCCTGATCGGACGTATCGACGAGCTGCGGATCCTCGACGTCGCTCGCCCGGCCACCGACATCCTGGCCGACGCCAGCCGGTAGTCGCCGCGCGGCGTGGTATGGCGACGACAGGCTCGATGCGCTTCGACCTGGCCCACGCCCTCGTACTCCTCGGTCGCGGAGCGTTCGTCGCCCGCTCGGCACTCGCACCGCGCACGAGCCGCGCGCCGGCGCGTACACCCGCGAGCGGACCGCCGCGGCGCAGCATCCTGTTCGTCACCACCGACCAGCAGCGCTACGACTCGCTCGGCGTCACCGGGAATCGGTTCACGCGCACGCCGGTCGTCGACGCGCTCGCCCGCGGTGGCCTGCTCTATCACCGTGCGCACGTGCAGAACGTGACGTGCATGCCCTCGCGCGCCACGATGCTGACCGGTCAGCACCCGTACACGCACGGCGTCGTCGCGAACGGTGTCGGCCTGCCCGACGATGCACCGAGCGTCGCGGCGCTGCTGCGCGAGGCGGGCTATCGCACCGCGTTGATCGGCAAGGCTCACTTCGACCCGCACCTCGATCCGCTGCTGCGCTTCGCCGAGAACCGCCGCGCCGCCGAGCGCGCGACCGATCCATGGCACGGCTTCGAGCACGTCGAGCTGGCGACACATGGGCCGCTCGGCGGCCATCACTACGCGGCGTGGCTGTGGGAGCACCACAAGCGCGAGCTCGGCGGCTTCGGTGCCGTGCTCAGCGGCAGCGGCGGCGGCGCGACCGGCGCCCCCGAGGTCAAGCACAACCCGATCGACCGCGCGCACTACCACACCGACTGGCTCGCCGAGCGCGCGGCGGCGTGGCTCGCGACGCTCGCGCCCGACGAGCCGTTCTTCTTGTGGCTGAGCTTTCCCGACCCGCACCACCCGTTCGATCCGCCGGCGGACGAGGTCGCGCGCCGCGTCGACTGGCGGGAGCTGCCGCTGCCCCCGGGGCATCCGGGGACGCCGGAGCGGATCGCGCAGATCCTCGCGCGCAAGCCGCGCCACTGGCTCGACTGGTACGAGGGCCGGTTCAAAAATCCCGAGGGTGGCCCGGTGCGGTTCGAGCCGCGGCGGCTCACGCACGACCAGGTACGCGAGGTGACCGCGATGATCCAGGTCGAGAACGAGCTCGTCGACGAGGCGGTCGGGCGCGTCGTCGGCGCACTCGACACGCGCGTCGCCGACAGCGACGTGTTCTTCACGTCCGACCACGGCGAGCTGCAGGGCGACTTCGGCCTGATGTTCAAGGGGCCGTACCACGTCGACGCGCTGATGCGCGTGCCGCTGGTGTGGCGCCCCGCGCCGAGCGCCGGCATCCCGTCCGCCGAGCTCGCCGAGCCGGTCGGCCTCGTCGATCTCGCGCCGACGTTCTGCACGATCGCCGGCATCCCGATCCCGGCGTGGATGCAGGGCCGCGCGCTACCGACCGCGCGTGGCTCGGACCGCGAGCGCGTGCTGACGACCTTCGACAGCAACTTCGCGCCGGTCGGCATGCACCTGCGCACGATCTACCGCGACGGCTGGATCTGCACGAGCTACGAGCCGAGCTCGCGCGATCGCGGCGGCCACTTCCCGCTGTACTGGGCACTCTGGGGCCACGGCTCGCGCCCGCCGCGCTACGACGGCAGCGAAGGCGAGCTCTACGACGTGCGCGGCGATCCGCACCAGTGGGAGAACCG
>DAIRFU010000205.1:10194-10493 GCA_036794935.1 Kofleriaceae bacterium
TCGACCGGCCTGTTCGGGGGCGGCATCGGTCCGATCAGCGACATCGCGTACGACGGCACCGAAGGCGAGCTGTACAAGGTCGACGAAGATCCGCACCAGTGGGAGAACCGCTGGGACGATCCTGCCTGTCGGCGCTGGCGCGACGAGCTCCTCGCCGATCTGCGCGCTCACCTGCCGGCGCGGCGAGCCACCCCGCTGCCGTTCCTCGCGCCGACGTGAGCGGGTTGCCTAGCCGCGCAACAGCCGTGGCTTGCCCGTGCCCGCGCCGGTCTCGCTGACCGGCTTGTGCAGCACGACGT
>DAIRFU010000009.1:0-19340 GCA_036794935.1 Kofleriaceae bacterium
TGCGCGATCGTTTCGATCCCGTGATCGGCCGCGTTGCCCTTGAGCCGGCGCGCGGTCGTGCGGATGCGATCGAAGCCGCCGGCCTCGCACGCGTCGCGGGCAGCGACGAGCTCGCCGCGCGTGGCGGCGAGGAACTGCGGGATCCGGTTCGCGAACCACGGATCGGCGACCACCGGCGGGAACCGCCGCCAGGGCTGACTCGAGGGCCGCGGCCGCGCATACGCGCCGGGTGGTGCCTCGCCGGCGACGCGGTTGCGGCCGTCGGCCTTGGCGACGAGCAGCGCGGTGTCCGCGGCCGCGACGAGCGCGTCGTGGCCCGCCTCGGGAGCCGGCTGCGCGGTCGCGAACCCGACGCTGATCGTCACGTGCGGCGAGCACGCCGACGCTTGATGCGGGATCTGCAGGCCCTCGACGGCGGCACGCAGCCGCTCGGCGACGATCCGCGCACCGGCGGCATCGGTGTTCGCGAGCACGGCGACGAACTCCTCGCCGCCGTAGCGGCCGAGGAAGTCCGACGGCCGGCGCAGGCACATCACCATCTCGGCGGTGACCCGGCGCAGGCACGCATCGCCGCCCGGGTGGCCATACGTCTCGTTGAACGCGTGGAAGCAATCGAGGTCGATGATGACGAGCGAGAGGGGCGTGCCGTCGCGCGCCGAGCGCTTCCACTCGGCCTCGAGCAGTGCGAGGGCGTAGCGGCGGTTCGCGACGCCGGTCAGCGAGTCGACGCAGACCATGCGCTCGAGATCGTGCTTCTCGCGCTGCAGCGTGCGCACCTCCTGGGACAGGCGCCGGTCGCGTTTGTAGCGGCGCGCGCGCTCGATGCGCACCCGGATCGCGGCGCGCGTGCGGGCGACCAGCTCGGCGCGGCGGATCGGCCGCGCGATGCAGTCATCGACGCCGGCGTCGAACGCGGCCTGCATGCGGTGCTCGGGCACGATCGCGATCATCGGCACGCCGCGCAGCCGTGCCAGGATCCGGCGGTACCCCTCGAACGCGAGCGTCTCGAGCAGATCGAGCACGAGCACCGCGGTCTGCTGCTTGCCCACGAGCGCGAGGCCTTCCTCGATGCTCGCGACCCGCGTGACGTCGGTGCAGCCGGCGTCGAGAAGCGCGCCGCGCACGAGATCCGTCGACGCCACGATCAGCTCGGGCGACGCCACGGCATCGGAGATCACGACAGCTTGCAGCACCAGTTACTCCGCGCCGTGATCGCCGCCGAGGACATCGTATGGATCCTCGGGATCGTACGGGCGCGTGCGGTCCTCGCAGTCGCTGCATAGCACGCCGTTCGTCGTCAGCTCGCCGCAGGCCTCGCACGCATGTGGGACATGCCGGAGCGATGTCGCACGTAGCTCCTCGACCTCTGCCGACTCGCGGGCGGGCAGGATGGTGAATGGTCGGTGCACGCGCATGGCCGCGCTCTTGTTCAAGCAACGTGCCACGCGGTTTGAAACGCGTGCGCTTACACCGTCGTACGCGGTGACCACGAGGGACCTCCGGCGAGTACGGGCGCGCGACCGGTTGGCTTCCGAAACTTCCGCAGTCGTGGATACGCGCGGTGTGCGCGAGCGCGCGCCGCACTTCGTCATCGCGGCGCGGGTCAGAGATCGATCGCGTGGCCGATCGCTTCTTCGGACGCGCCGCGGATCGCCTCGGCGAACGTCGGGTGCGCGTGAATCGTATAGATCAGCGACTCCACGTTGACCTCGGTCGTCTTGGCGAGCGTGAGCTCCGCGATCAGGTCGGTGACCGCGGGGCCGATCATGTGCGCGCCGACGAGCGCACCGGTCTCGGCGTGCCACATCACCTTGACGAAGCCGGCGGTCTCGCCGGCGGCCATCGCGCGGCCTAGCGGTCGGAACGGGAACCGGCCGACCTTGAGCGGGATGTTCTGCGCGGTCGCCTTCTCCTCGGTGAGCCCGACCGACGCGATCTCGGGATGGCAATACGTGCAGGCGGGGATCGCGTCGTAGCGCACCGGCTCGGCGTGGCCGCCGGCGATCTTCTCGGCGACGAACACGCCCTCCGCCGACGCGACGTGCGCGAGCCCGCGACCGGCGACATCGCCGATCGCCCACAGGCCATCGCCGCAGCCGCAGTCCGCGCCGACCTTGATGAAGCCCTTGTCGAGGGCAATGCCGTGCTGCTCGAGGCCGATACCCTCGGTGTTCGCCGCGACGCCGACCGCGACGAGCAGGATGTCGGCGGAGATCTCCTGCGCGGCGCCTCCCTGCGCGGGCTGGGCCGTCATCACGACCTTGTCGCCGGCGTTCTTCGCGCTCGTCAACTTGTGGCCGACGAGGAGCTTGATGCCCTTCTTGTCGAACGCGCGGCCGAGCTCCTTGCTGACCTCGGGATCCTCGTTGGGCACGAGCCGGGGCAGGAACTCGACGATCGTGACGTCGACGCCGAGTGCGCGATAGAACGACGCGAACTCGACGCCGACCGCGCCGGCGCCGAGCACGACCAGCGACTTCGGCTGCTCGGGCAGCGTCATCGCCCGGCGGTACTCGATGATGCGCGTGCCGTCGAGCTCGATGCCGGGCAGGGAGCGCGCGCGCGCGCCGGTCGCGATGATCACGTGCTTGCTGGCGAGCACGCGCTTGCCCGCTTGCTGCGTGACCTCGACCTGGTGCGGCTTCCAGGTGCCGGAGCGCGGCAACAGCTTTGCGGTGCCGGCGACGTGCTCGATCTTGTTCTTCTTGAGCAAGAAGCCGACGCCCTTGCTGATCTTGTCGGAGATGTCGCGGCTGCGCTTGATGATCGCCGGGAAGTCGGGGCGCGCACTCTCGACGAGGATGCCGAACTCCTTGGCGCGGTGCGCGTACTCGAGGACCTCGGCGGACTTCAAGAGCGCCTTGGTCGGGATGCAGCCCCAGTTGAGGCAGATCCCGCCGAGCTCGGCACGCTCGACACACGCGGTCTTGAGGCCGAGCTGCGCGCACCGGATCGCGGCGACGTACCCGCCGGGACCGGAGCCGATGACGACGACGTCGAAGGTGTCGCTCATAGCGCGAGCGATTCCGGCTTCTCGATGAGGTCGACCAATTCGGCGAGCCACCTCGCGCCGAGCGCACCGTCGATGACGCGGTGGTCGCACGACATCGTGACGGTCATCCGCTTGCCGGGAACGACCTGGCCGTTGCTGATGACCGGCGTGTCGATCACCGTGCCGATCGCGAGGATGCCAGCCTCGGGCGGGTTGATGATCGCGGTGAACCGCTCGATGCCCATCATGCCGAGGTTCGACACCGAGAACGTCGAGCCCGTGATCTCGTGGCCCTTGAGCTGGCGATTCTTCGCGCGGTCGGCGAGGTCGCGGACCTCGGCGGCGATCGCGCCGATGCCCTTCTGATCGGCGTCGCGGATGACCGGCGTGACCAGGCCGTCCTGGATCGCGACCGCCACACCGATGTGGACGCGATGGAACTGACGGATCGCGTCGCCCTCCCACATCGCGTTGCACTCGGGCACGCGGCGGAGCGCGAGCGCGACCGCCTTGATGATGAGGTCGTTGACGCTCACCTTGCCCTTGTCGCCGAGCAGCTGGTTGAGCCGGCCGCGGAACGCGAGCATCGGGGCCGCGTCGATCTGCCGCATCAGGTAGAAGTGCGGGACGTCGCGCTTGGCCTCGGTCAGCCGCGCCGCGATGCGCTTGCGCATGTTCGAGGCGGGCAGGTCGGTGTAGTCGCCCTCGGCGTCGGGCGCCAGCTGGCGGGCGTGGCGGACGGCGAGCGCCTGGCTGGGCGGCGCCTCCTCGGCGGCCTCCTGGCCACCGCCGTCGTGAGGCGACACGCGTGCGTGGCCGTCGCCGCCATCCGAGGCGGCCCCGCGAACGTCGCGCTCGACGATCCGGCCGCCCGGGCCGCTGCCCTGGATCGTGCGCAGGTCGATGCCGAGCTCGATCGCGAGCGTCTTGGCGAGCGGCGAGGCGAGCAGCCTACCGGTCGTCGGTTGCTTGCTGGCGCCGTTACCGCCGGTGGACCTGGTGGGGCGCGGCGGCGCGGCCTGCTGGCCCGAGACCGCGGGCGCCTTGCCCTGGGCCGCCTTCTGCTCGGACGAGACCGGCTGCTTCTGGGCGGCCGGCGCGTTCGCCGAGTCCTCGGCGCCCATGCCCTTCGGCGCGGCCGCGCTCGCGGTCGTACCGCTGCCTTGCTTCGCGGCCTCGGCGACGAGCGAGCTGACGTCCTCGCCGGCCTTGCCGATGATCGCGACCGGCGCGCCGAGCTTGACCGTGTCGCCTTCCTTGACGAGGAGCTTCAACAGGACGCCGTCGTCCTCGATGTTGAAGTCCATGTTCGCCTTGTCGGTCTCGACCTCGGCGACCAGATCGCCGGGCGACACCTTGTCGCCTTCCTTCTTCGTCCAGCGGACGAGGACGCCTTCTTCCATCGTCGGCGACAGCTTCGGCAACCCAATGATCTGCGCCATGAAGCAGCTCCTATTCGGCCAGGTAAAGGACGCGACGGACGGCGGCGACCACATCCTTGACCTGTGGTTGCACCTCGTCCTCGAGGTTCTTCGCGTACGGCATCGGGACGTCGTCGCTCGTCACTCGCTCGATCGGTGCGTCGAGCGAGTCCATGCAGTGCTTTTGCATCTGGTACGCGACCTCGGCGCCGAAGCCGGACACGGGCCAGCCGACCTCGACGACCACGCAGCGGCCGGTCTTGCGCACGCTCTCGGCGAGCGTGTCGACGTCGAGCGGGCGCAGCGTGCGCGGATCGACGACCTCGCACTCGATGCCTTCCTCGGCGAGCGCCTTCGCGGCCTCGAGGCACGTCCACACCATCTTCGACCACGCGATCAGCGTGACGTCCGTACCTTCGCGCTTGACGTCGGCGGAGCCGATCGGGATCAGGTGCTCGGTCTCACCCTCGGGGACATCCCACGTCGTGTTGTAGAGCGTCTCGCCCTCGATGAACACGACCGGGTTGTCGTCGCGGATCGCGGTCTTGAGCAGACCCTTGGCGTCGTACGCCGTCGATGGCATCACGACCTTCAGGCCGGGCACGTGCGCGTAGTAGGTCTCGAGCGCCTGGCTGTGCTGCGAGCCGACCTGCACGGCCGGGCCGCCCGGGCCGCGGAACACGATCGGCACGCAGAACTGCCCGCCGCTCATCTGATAGATCTTCGCCGCGTTGTTGACGATCTGATCGATCGCGACGAGCGAGAAGTTGAACGTCATGAACTCGATGATCGGCCGCAGCCCGACCATCGCCGCGCCGACGCCGATCCCGGCAAAGCCCATCTCCGCGATCGGAGCATCGACGACGCGCCGCTCGGAGAACCGCTGGAGCAGGCCCTGCGTGACCTTGTAGGCGCCGTTGTAGTGACCGACCTCCTCGCCCATGATGAAGACGTCGGCGTCGCGCTCCATCTCCTCGCGCATCGCCTGGTTGAGCGCCTCGCGGTAGCTGATGACGGCCATGACTACTCCTTCACCACGTACGGGAGGTACTCGTCGGCCGGCGGCGACTCGTCGGCGAACCGCACCGCGTCCTCGATCTCGGCCTTGACGTCATCCTCGAGCGAGGTCAGCTCGTCCTCCGACATGCCGAGCTCGGTGAGCCGCGCGCGCGAACGGTTCAGCGGATCGCGCCGCTTCCACTCCTCGACCTCGTCCTTCGTGCGGTACAGGCCCGGGTCGCTCATCGAGTGGCCGCGGAACCGGTACGTGACGACCTCGACGAGCGTTGGCTCGCCGGTCGTGCGCGCGCGCTCGACCGCCTCGGCGATCCGGCGCTTGACCTTGATGACGTCGTCCCCGTCGAAGCGGTCCCGCGCCATGCCGTGGGCGAGCGCACGCAGCGACACGTCCTCGACCGCGAGCGAGCGGTAGAGCGGCGTGCCCATCGAGTACTGGTTGTTCTCGCAGATGAACACGACCGGCAGCTTCCACAGGCCGGCGAGCGCGATCCCCTCGGCGAACCCGCCGATCGTCGACGCGCCCTCGCCGAAGAAGCACAGCGTGACCGCGCCGTCGCCGCGGTACTTCGACGCGAACGCCGCGCCCGCCGCGATCGGCACGTGGCCGCCGACGATGCCGTAGCCGCCGAGGAAGTTCTTGCTCTTGTCGAACAGGTGCATCGAGCCGCCGAGCCCCTTCACGAGCCCGGTCTTCTTGCCGTACAGCTCGGCGAGGATCGGCCGTGCCGGCACGCCCTTGGCGTATGCGTGGCCGTGATCGCGATACGTCGCGACCACGTAGTCCTTCGCCTCGAGCGAGGCGATCGATCCGACGCACACCGCTTCCTGCCCGATGATCAGGTGCAGGAAGCCGCCGATCTTGCCTTGCGAGTAGGCCTTCGCCGACGCTTCTTCCATGCGCCGGATCGCGAGCATCTGGCGGTAGAGCGGCCGCAGCTCCTCGACGGTCGTCTGGACGGTCGAAGAATCCTCGGGCTCGATCCGCTTGGTATCGGGAGTACTCATGGAGGCGGTCGCCACGCGCCAGACCATACCCAGGCCCGCACAGAGGTCAAACTGTGGGCGATGCAATCAGCTCGTTACGGGAACAAATCGAACGCGGCATTGCCGTTTGCATCGAGTGCCTGCGCGTCTGCGAACCCGTTATCGACGCCGATCTCCACGGACAGAAAGCGCACGGGGAGCTTGTCGACCGTGAACAGGCCGGCCTTGCAGGGCACCGGGGCGTAGCCGAACGTGTCATTGATGCCGGAGCCGGCGAACATCACGTAAAAGGTGGGCGTCGGCGCGCAGGTCGCATCGCTCGCCGGTGCGCCGCGGATGGTCCACGTCACGCGCGCCGGGCGCACCTCGCTCGCCGGCAGGCACTCGCTGGTGCGTGCGCATACCGCGGTCCCGCTGCAGTCGACATCCAGCGTGCACTCGCCGCCGTCATCGCCGCCAGGACAGCCGGCACACGCGAGCAGCACGAGGGCCAGGGCGCGCATCAGTAGGGCAGGTCGAGCGTCGCGTTGCCGGCGCCGTCGAACTGCGCGCTCGCGCCACCGGCGTAGTCACCGGCGCGCGCCAGCGTCACGTCCACGTAGCGCGCCGGGAGCTTGTCGACGGTGTACTTGCCCGCGTCACACGGCACCGGAGAGAAGCCGAACGTATCGAGGCCGTCGCCAGCGGAGAACGTGATGTCGAGCTTGGGCGTGGTCGTGCACGCCACGTCGCTCGCCGCCTCGCCACCGACCGTCCAGATCGCGTGCACCGCGTGGACGTCCGCGGCACCCAGGCACTCACCGGTGCGCGCGCACACCGACGACGTCGGGCACTCGCTGTCCTGCTGGCAGCCATACCCGGTCGTGCCGCCGCTACCGCCCCAGCCGCTGCCCCAGCCACCGCTATCGCCACCGCTGGACGGTGGGTAGTCCGGACCGCTGTCGGGCGGTTCGATGATGCAGCCGGTGAGCAACAGCGCGGCCAGCCCCAGACGCATGGCCATAGGGTAGCTCACTCGAGGTAGATCGCGCTCGTATAGATCCACGGCAGTTCTTGGTCGGCGTAGGTAGGCCCGAGGTCGCGCAGATACGGGCCGAGATGATGCGGGGTGATCGCGACCTCGACACGATACGCCCCCGGACCCGGGAGTGCCACGTCGAGCTCGGGCCCGGTGCCGGTGGCGATGATCTCGGGGGCGCCGGCCGCCGCTCGCAGGATCGTGGCGTGGATCTCGGGAGCTGGCAGGGACGGATCGAGGCCGCGCACGGTGGGGACGTGGACGACGAGGTGCGTCGCGTCGAACGCTGCCGTGTCACCGAGCTCCGCGGTGCCGCTGCCGCCGGTCGCGTAGACGTCGAAGCCCTCCGGGGTGCCCATGATCTCGAACACCGCGAACACGCGGCCGGCCGCGAGGGCCGCCTCGATCTGCGCCGGATCCTCGGGATCGGTGACGAGCGTGATGTTCGAGAACCAGCGCAGCACGCGGCGGTACGAGTCGCCGCGCTCGCCATCGGCGAGGATGACCGGCAGTGCGTTCTCGTGGGCGTCGCTGCCCGCGGTCGCCGGCACGTGGACGCCCTCGGCGAGCAGGTCGTTCCATCGGGTCAGCGCCGGCGTGTTCGGGGTGAGAAACGAGAGTAGCGCGAGGTCGGGCTCGGGGCCGCCCTCGTTCGTGTCGGCGAACTCGACCGCCGCCGCGATCGCGGCGTAGCCGTCGAGGCCGAGGTAGTCGGCGCGGATGTCCGGATCGATGTTCGCGTGCAGGTTGTAGAGCTCGATCCCGTCGGGCGCGATCGTGCGCAGCTGATCGGTCGGGTGTTGCTCGGTGTGCGCGACCCAGATCAGGGCGCCGGCATCGCGCATCGCGGCGATCGCCGCCGCGTCGGTACCGTTGTAGATCGCGTGGCGCTCCTCGACCGTACCGGTGGCGTGGCGATCGAGCATGATCGGCATCAGATCGTTCTCGCCGCCGACCGTGACCAGCACGTGGTGGCCGTCCTCGCAGGTGATCCGCGACGCGATCTGCTCGGCCATCGCATCCATCACCGGCTCGTCGCCATCGCGCATGTTGAACAACGTCGCGAAGTCCTCGTCCGCCATCGTGTCGTCGTGATCGGTGAGCGCGGCGTAGTCGATCTGATCGGCGCACAGCGCGGCGCGCAGGTGCGCGAGGCACGGCTCGTTCGGGACTCCGGCGGCGTCGCGCGGCATACCGTCGCAGGCGTCGTGCGAGTACGGTGAGTGAAGGTGGACGATCCCGCGCGCCGTCACCAGGCCGCGAGCCTGCCCGGTCGCGAGCACGCTCGCCGGCGGCAGGGTCTTGTCCCACGCGGGCAGGGACGTCGAGCCGGTGTCGCCGCACGCGGCGAGCACGGCCAGGGCCAGGGCCGTCGGAACCCTCATCATCGGGGCCGAATCTATACCTGCGGCGACGAGGCGGCGTGCTAAAACGCCGCGCGCATGCGAACCCGGCTGGAACGGTCCTACCGATTCGAGGCGGCTCACTACCTGCCGAAGGTGCCGCCCGGCCACAAGTGCGCGCGCATGCACGGCCACAGCTACCAGATCGAGGTCGTGATCGAGGGCGAGGTCGATCCCGAGCGCGGCTGGGTGATGGACTTCGCGGACATCGACGAGCGCGCGATGCCGCTGGTCCGCGAGCTCGATCATCACGTGCTCAACGAGATCGACGGCCTCGCGAACCCGACGAGCGAGCTGCTCGCGGCGTGGTGGTGGCAGCGCCTCGCCCCGGCGCTCGCCGGCCTCGCCGAGATCGCGGTCTCGGAGACGGCGTCGTCGCGCTGCGTGTACCGTGGTCAGTAACCTGCGCGTCGTCACGCTCAACTTCTGGGGGACCGAGCCGCCGCTCGACCGCCGGCTCGCGCTCGCGGCCCGCCAGCTGCGCGCGCTCGCGCCCGACGTGATCTGCATGCAGGAAGTGCGGCCGCTGGACGGCCTCGCCGGCCGGACGACCGCCGACGCGATCGCGGACGCGCTCGGCATGGTCGCGCACTACGCGAAGGGCTGCGAGTGGCAGGCCGGCGACGCCGGCATGGCAAAGGCCGGCCAGGAGGGCCTCGCGATCGTGACCCGCACGCCGCTCGAGGACACGCGCGTGCTCGCGCTGCCCGAGCCGCGCACGGCCGACACGCGGATCCTGCTGTCCGGACGCGTCGCCACGGCGGGTGGCCCGATCTGGGTGCACACGACGCACCTCCACTACCGGCTCGACGACGGCGTCGCGCGCGAGCACCAGGTCCTCGCGATCGACGCCGCGATCCGCGCGCTCGGCCGCGACAAGGACTCGCCGCCGCAGATCCTGTGCGGCGACTTCAACGCGACGCCGGACTCCGACGAGATCCGCTTCTTGCGCGGGCTCACCACGCTCGCCGGCCGCCGCACCCACTGGCAGGACGCGTGGCTGCGCCTGCACCGCGAGTGTCAGGTCGGCGATGGTCCCGGCGAGGGCATCACGTGGTCGAGCGAGAACGAGTTCACGCGCCCGCTGCGCTCGCTCGATATCGACCGCCGTATCGACTACGTGTTCGTGACCAGCCGCAAGAAGGACGGTCGCGCCACCGTGCACCGCTCCGAGGTCGTGCTGACCGAGCGCGAGGGCGAGGGGGCGGACGCGATCTGCGCGAGCGATCACTACGCCGTGATGGCCGACGTCCAGGTCGTGCCCGGCGCGGTGGGCTCAGCGCGGTAGCGCGGCCTCGACCGCCGCGACCACGGCGGGATCGTCGGGCGTGGTCTTCGGCGAGAACCGCGTGATGTGCGTGCCGTCGGCCGAGACGACGAACTTCTCGAAGTTCCACCGGATGTCGCCGCTGTGGCCGGCGGCGTCGGCGATGCGCGTCAGCGACGTGTAGATCGGGTGGCGGCCCAGGCCGTTGACCTCGATCTTCTCGGTGATCGGGAACGTGATGCCGTAGTTGACCGAGCAGAACTTCTCGATCTCCTCGGCAGTCCCGGGCTCCTGACCGCCGAACTGGTTGCACGGGAAGCCGACGACCGAGAAGCCCTTCGCCTCGTACTTCTTCTGCAGCGCCTCGAGCGCGGCGTACTGCGGAGTGTTGCCGCACTGCGAGGCGACGTTGACGAGCAAGAGCGCCTTGCCCTCGAGCTCGGCCAGCTTCATCGGCTTGCCGCGCAGGGTCTTGATCGGCGCGCTCCACATCGGATCGTCCTTGGTGAACGCGACCGGGGTCGGCGCGGTGCCCGGCGCAGGCAGCTCCACGGGCGCGGCCTCGGCGGCCATGTCCTCGCCGGCGTGGGCCGCCGTCTCGACGGGCGCGGCGGCCACGGTGTTCTGGGGCTGGGCCTGCTTGGCCTTGGCGCCATCGGTCTTGGAGCAGGCGGCGATCAGGAGGAGGGCGAGCACGATCCGCATGGGCCGGACCGTACCTCAAACCTGCCGCGTGCACCGGGCTCGTTTCTGAGGTAGCAACTCGGGTTCCATGCGCCACATCTATGCCGACTTCATCGACCGGGTCGCCAAGCCGGCGCGGTACCTCGGCGGCGAGTACCAGGCGGTCGTCAAGGACGGCGGCGACGTCGACGCGCGCGTGTGCCTCGCGTTCCCCGACGTCTACGACATCGGCATGTCCCACCTCGGGACCAAGATCATCTACTCGCTGCTCAACAAGCAGCCGCGCATCGCGTGCGAGCGCGCGTACGCGCCCTGGCTCGACATGGAGGCCGAGCTGCGCGAGCGCGGCTTGCCGCTGGTCTCGCTGGAGACCCAGCGCCCGCTGTGCGAGTTCGACGTGCTCGGCATCTCGCTGCAGTACGAGCTGACGTTCTCGAACGTGCTCACGCTCCTCGATCTCGGCGGTATCCCGCTGCGCGCCGCCGATCGCGCCGAGGACGCGACGCTCGTGCTCGTCGGCGGTCCGGTCGCGTCGCATCCCGAGCCGCTCGCGCCGTTCATCGACGCCGCGTTCGTCGGCGAGGCGGAGGAGCTGCTGCCCGCGCTGGTGCTCGAGTGGGTCGCGATGCGCGCCCAGATCCGCGCCGGGACGCGCACGCGCGCGGACGCGCTCGCCGAGCTGGCGAGCCGCTATCCGCTCTACGTGCCGTCGCTCTACGAGACCGTCGTCGACGCCGACACCGGGATGACCGTCGTCGGCGCGCCGCTCGATCCGCGCGTGCCGGCTCGCGTCCAGCGCGCGATGGTCCGCGATCTCGACAAGTTTCCGTTCCCGAGCGACACGCCGGTGCCGTACGCGGAGGCGGTGTTCGAGCGCGCCTCCGTCGAGATCGCGCGCGGCTGCACCGAGGGCTGCCGGTTCTGCCAGGCCGGGATGATCTACCGGCCGGTGCGCGAGCGCTCGCCGCAGTCGATCGCGGACTCGCTGCTCGGCGGCGTCGACCGCGCGGGCTACGACGAGACCGGCCTGACGTGCCTGTCGACCGCCGACTTTTCGAGCATCGCGCCGCTCGTCAAGCACCTCGCCGGCGAGCTGCGCAAGCGCGGCGTGTCGATGTCGGTCGCCTCGCTGCGCGCGTACGGCCTCAACGAGGATCTACTCGACGAGCTCGCGCTGACCCGGATCACCGGCCTGACGTTCGCGCCCGAGGCGGGCACGCAGCGGATGCGCGACGTCATCAACAAGAACGTTACCGAAGCACATATCGAAGAGAGCGCGCGTCGCGTGTTCGCGCGCGGCTGGCACCGCCTCAAGCTGTACTTCATCATTGGCCTGCCGACCGAGGAGGACGAGGACGTGCGCGGCACCGTCGAGACCGGCCAGCGCATGCTGCGGATCGGCCGCACGCTGGTCGGCAAGCGCGCGGAGGTGACGGTCAGCGTCAGCTCGCACGTGCCCAAGCCGCATACGCCGTTTCAGTGGTGTGCGCAGGACACGCTCGACGAGATCCGTCGCAAGCAGACGATCCTGCGTCAGGCGGCACGCGAGCCGGGGCTGCGTCTCAAGCATCACGACAGCGGCGTGTCGTTCATCGAGGGCATGCTCGCGCGCGGAGACCGTCGCCTGGCCGACGTGCTCGAGGCCGCCTGGCGCGACGGCGCGCGATTCGACGGCTGGGAAGAGGTCTTCGAGGTCGATCGCTGGCAGCGCGCCTTCGCGGCACACGGCGTCGACGTCGCCGCATACCTCGGCACGCGCCCGGTCTCGGCGCGGCTGGCGTGGGATCACATCGACGTCGGTCTCGAGGACGGCTTCCTGCTCACCGAGTACCGCAAGGCGCTGAAGGGCAGGGCGAGCCCGCCGTGCGGCAAGGTCGCCGGCATGCTCGTCCACCACACGAACCTGACCGACGCGCGGCCCGACCAGCGCAAGCTCGTCTGCTACGACTGCGGTGTCGCGTGCGACCTGGTCAAGATGCGCGAGGATCGGCTCGTCGCGCTGCGCACGCTCGGCGCCGCCGACCGGCCGGTGCCCCGGGCCGAGCCCGTCGACTCCGGCGGCGTGCTCGTCGATGTCTCGGAGCGCGGTGGCGGCAGCACCGCCGAGCGCGAGCTCACGAAAGCATCGCGGCACCGCGAGACCGAGCGCGCCGAGCGCGTGCGGCTCGCCGGTCACCACGGTGCCGGGCTGCCGTACTCGACCTATCGCATCCGGTTCGCGAAGGTCGGCCGCGTCGCGTTCCTCGGCCACCTCGATCTCGTGCGCCTGCTCGCGCGCAGCTTCCGGCGCGCCGATCTGCCGCTCGCGATGTCGCGCGGGTTCTCGCCGAAGCCGCGCATGGCATTCGGTCCCGCGCTCGGACTCGGCGTGCCGAGCCTCGGCGAGCTGATGGACGTCGATCTCGAGCACGCGCCCATCGGGATGGCGACGTGGCAGGCGGAGGAGGGCTGCGAGCGCGCCGAGCTGGCCGCGGACGTCGTGCGCGAGCGGCTCGCGAGCGTGTGCCCGCCCGGTATCGAGATCCAGGACTGCCACATCGTGAGGCTCGCCGGGCATCCGCTCGCGAAACAGGCCGATCTCGGGCTCGGCAAGCTGATCCAGGCGATCGACATCGTGATCCGGCCGGCCGCCGACGGCATGGCGCACGACGCTGCGCGCCTCGAGCGCATCGCGGCCGTGTTCGTCGCGAAGGAGTCGGCGCCGATCGCGCGCGGGGAGAAGATGATCGACGTGCGTGCGCTCGTCACCGAGGTGAGCGTGATCGGCGGCGATGCCGCGACCGCGCTCGCCGCCGCGCTCGACTGGGAGGTCGCGCCGGCGCTGCTGCGCATCCGCGTCCGATCGACGAGCGAGGGGTCGGCGAAGCCGGCCGAGATCGCGCGGGCACTCGGCGTCTGGGGATCGGACGATGTGCGCGGCGAGCATGCGCAGGTCGCGCGGCTCGGTGTCGTCGACGGCGAGACCGCGGTCGCGTTGGTGCCGGCCGCTGCCAAGACCTCCCAGCTCGTGACCGTCTGACCCGGGAAATCAGCGGCAACGACCGCGAAACGGCTGTTTTGCGCGTGACGGCGGTCCGTTTTGGGCCGAAATGGGAGACATGCACCGCGCGGTGGTCGTCCTGTTCCTGGCCTCGGGATGCGCGTTCTCGCTGAGCGGTCCCGATCCGGATCGGCCGCAGGGCCAGGCGCCGCAATGTGATACAGGCAAGGGCCTCGTGGTGCTCGACGGCCTGGTCGCGGCGACGGCGGGCGTCATCGCGGTCGCGGTCGCCGGCGAGAGCGAGCCTGGCATCGCGCTGCTGCCGCTGTCGATCGGCGCGCTCTACGCGGGTGGTGCGATCCGCGGCAACTCGAACGTCAACAACTGCCGCGCCGCGATGGAGGGCTACGAGAGCTACCTCGCGTCGCGGAGCGTGGTGCCCCCGCGAGGCATCGCAGACGATGGGGAGGATGGGGACGATGGGGACGATGGCGAGCCGCGCGAGCCGCGGCGACCACCGCGTGCGAGCGCTACGGTGCCGTCGAGCCGGCCGGCGACCACGGTCCCGGCGCCGATGCCGGCCGCGTCGGCGACCACGACGCCTCCGGCTCCACCGATGTCCTCGGCCGTCGCGCCGGCCGCGGAGGGCGCCGCGACGCCGCCACCGACCGCGCGGCCGCCCGCCCCGCCGCTGCCTGCGCCGGCAGATGACGATTGGTCCGCGTTCTGGCGGGAGGTCGAGTGATGCGGATGCCGCTCGTCGTCGCGGTCTCGGCGCTCGTCGCGATCGTTCGTCCCGCACTCGCGCGTGCCGACGACGAGATCGTGCGCGGCGCGATCGTCAAGATCGAGGCGCAGGAGATCTACGTCAACATCGGCGTCGATCGCGGCATCGCCGGCGGGGCCGCGCTGCGTATCAAGCGGCCGATCTCGCTGCGCCATCCCGTCACCCGCGCGCAGATCGAGGACTGGATCCCGATCGGCTCGGCGAACGTGACGCAGGCCGGCGCGGTGATGTCGCGCGCGGTGGTCGGCGAGCTCGTCGGCACGGTCCGCGTCGGTGATGTCGTCGAGGTCCTCGTCGACCGACCCGATCGCGTGCCCGCGCAGGCCGCGCAGCCCGCCCCCAGAGCACCGACCGCGCCCGCGATCGACCCGGCGACCGCCGAGGTCCTGGGCGTGTTCGCGGCGCAGGCCGGTCAGCCGCTCGACGCACGGATCGCGGCGTGGGAGCGCTACCTGTCGACGCGCGCGGGCTCCCCGTATGCCGCGGCGATCGAGCGCGACCTCGATCAGCTGCACGTGCTCCGTGACGAGCTCGCGCCGCGCGGCTCCGTCCAGGCCCGTGGCGTGCGGATCACCGTCCCGTACGAGCCGCGCAGGCGCACGGCGCGCGGACAGGCGGTTCCGCTCGCGTTCGTGCTTGGCGAGCCCGAGCGCGTGGCGAGTGCGTACCTCCACTATCGCGTGCACGGCGATCGCACGTACCGAAGCGTGTTGCTCGTCCGCGAGCACGACATCTACCTGCGCGGCGCGGTGCCCGCCGAGGTGGTGACGCCCGCCGGCGTCGACTACTTCGTCGAGGCCTCGACGCCCGAGGGTCGTTCCGGCCTCGCGTTCGGCACACCGACCGATCCGGCCAGCGTCGAGGTCACGCGGCCGACGCTGATCGATCGGTTCGCGTCGTCGCCGGGCCGGTCGTCGGTGAAGCTGGCGATCGACTACCTCGACTTCGCGACGTTCGACAAGCGCACCGGCGATCGCACGGACGACATGTTCACCGCGAACCTCGACTTCACGTACCGGCTCGACTCCGCGATCGAGAGCCTCGGCGTCGGCTACGGCGTCTACGCCGGCCGCGGCGGCTACGCCGAGCGGACCTGGACGATGGCGAGCCCGTTCCCGCGCTCGGGCTTTCACTACGGTTACGCCGACATCGAGGTCGGTGGCCGCACCGGAGGCGTGCACGTCTCCGCCGGCGGCGCGCTGGTCGCGGGTGTCGGCAAGGATGGCTTCGGGATGGGTGGTGAGGGACGGCTGCGCATCGGCGACCGCGACGCGACGAACCTCGCGCTGAGCGCGCGCACGATCTCGCAGGTCGGCTTTCTCTCGGACATCAAGCTCACCGCGCGGCCGGCGCGGGCCGTGCTCGTCGGTGTGTCCGTCGGCGCGACCGATCAACCGAATCAGGGCGATGTCGGCGTCAAGCTCGGCACCGAGCTCGAGGTGATCGCGGTGCGCAACATGTCCGTGATCCTGCGCGGCTCGTGGCAGGGCCGGACGACCGAGCACGGCGGCCTCGGCGCCGGTGGCGGCGTGGGGTTCTACTGGTGAGGTCGATCATGAAGCTACCGATCACGATCGTCATCCTGGCCGCGGCGAGCACCGCCTCGGCCCAGGTCCGCCACGTGCCACCCGGCGAGGCGTCCGCCGGCGAGCCACTCGAGCTCGTCGCCGAGGCACCGGGCGCCACGCCGACGCTCGTCGCGCACGTGCGCACGCACGGTGCCGCGAGCTATCGCTCGATCGCGCTGGTGCGCAAGGACGACGCGCACTGGGTCGCGGTGGTCCCCGCCGACGCGGTCGCGCCGCCCGGCCTCGACTACTACCTCGCCGCCGGTGACGAGCCGGTGTTCGCGTCGCCGGACTGGCCGCACACGATGCCGGTGCACGCCGCGCCCGAGGACGAGCGGCGCGAGCGCGATCTCGCACGCGCGCACGGCCGCCGCTCGATGGTCAATGCGATGGGCGAGTGGGTGGAGTTCGGGACCAAGACCGTGGGCGACACGCGGCTCGAGGATCACTACTACCGGATCGATGCCGCCTTCTCGTACCGGCTGCTCACGTACCCACTCGAGGAGATCCGCGTCGGCTACACGCGGCTCATCGGGAACACGCTCGCCGCCCCCGACGCGATGTGCCCGGGGACCGACCCCTGCGCGCCGCAGACCGGCATGAAGGTGGCGGGCTGGTTCGAGCTCGGCCTCGCGGCCATCGAGGGCATCCGGCTCGACGCGCGGATGACGGTGATGGCCACGGCCGACGGGTTCGCGGTCGGTGGCCGCGGCGAGGCGCGCCTCGGTGCGCGCGACGCCAGCCACGTCGCGGTCGGCGCCGAGTACCTCGCGGACATCGGCGCGAACGGCTTTTTCCGGCTCGGCTGGGGCACCGTGCCGAAGCTGCCGATGTCGGCCACGGTCGAGATCACGAACCTGCCGGCATCTCACCGCGATACCGGCGTGCGCCTCTACTACGACGTCGCGCGCGAGGTCGCGCCCGGCGTGCGGATCGGGCTTCGCGTCGGCTACGCGGCGCGCAACCAGTCGGTCGCCGGCTTCACGGGCGGCGCCGGCGCGGCGGTGGAGTTCTAGATGAAGCACCTCCTCGCATGGCTCGTCCTGCTGGTCGCCACACCGGCTGTCGCGGAGCCCGTCGTGCTCGCGGTCGACGGCAAGGACATCTACGTCGAGCTCGGCGCCGCCGACGGCGTGGGGGCCGGCAGCGAGCTCGAGCTGCTCCACGAGGTCAGCGCGCGCGATCCGCGGACCGGCCGCACGCTCCGTGACCGCTTCGCGCTCGGCACGATCACGGTCGAGAAGAGCGGCGCCGCGATCAGCATCGCGCACGCCGACGCCGCGCTCGCCAGGCGCGTGCTCGCCGGTGATCAGGTGCGGCTCGTATCCGCGAAGCGCACGTTCGTCGATCCCTGGGAGGAGCGCGTGGCCGCGAGCAAGGGCGTGCCGCAGCCGCTACCCGCGTCCGCCACCACCGGGCGCGGCGGGCCCGCGATCGATCACGCCGAGCTGACCCGGCACGCGTGGCAGGACACGCTCGGTCAGCCCTACGAGCAGCGCATCGCGCGCTGGCAAGAGCTGTTGAAGGCCGATCCGCAGACGCCCTACCGCCGCGCGGTCGAGGCCGAGATCGCGAGCCTCGACTGGCAGCAGCGCGCGCGCGAGGCCGCGCTGGCCGAGTCGCAAGGCCCAGCCGGCGATCGTGCGCCGCGGATCGCCGCGCTCGTCGCGCAGCTGCCGGTCGGGTTCGGCGAAAGCCGGGCGCCACTGCTCGTCGGCCCGATCGGGCACGCGGTGCCGGGCCGCGCGATCGAGCTCGCGTTCCTCGCCCGCGATCCGGCGCGCATCGCCGGCGCGTGGCTGTTCGTCCGGCCCGATGGCGCGCCCGGCTTCACGCGCGTCGCGCTCGCGCGCGACGGCGATGCCTACCTGCGCGGCACGATCGACGGTGCGCTCGTCCGCGGCTCGCGACTCGAGTGGTACGTCGAGATGACGGCCGGCGCGGGCGGCGAGCCGGTCCCCGTCATTGGCTCGCAGGAGGACCCGCGCGTGATCGCGGTCGACGCCGAGGCCGTCGAGGAGCCGATCGCGCAGGGCCGCACGCACATCGACGGCCACGTCGACTACGTCGACTTCGACGGTGGTTTCGGCGATGGCTTCGACCAGTACACGCAGGCCGAGCTCGACTTCACCTACCGGTTCCTCACGCCGATCTACGCGGTGCGCCTCGGCTGGGGCTCGCTGACCGGCACCGGCGGTCCGAAGGACGTGATCGACGCCGACATGACGAACCAGTGCCGCGACGCGGATGGAACCTATCGCTGCGAGCGGATGAGCTTCTCGTACGTCTACACGGAGATCGAGCTGCGCATCCGGCCAAATGTGGCCGTGATGATCCGCCCGCAGGCCGGCGTGCTCGTCAGTGACACGATGTCGCGAGACATCGATCGCTGCCAGGGCGGCTCGATCGATCCGAGCGATAGCACGTGCCAGTTCTTCACCGGGTTTGGCGCACGCGGCCGGATCCGGCTCGGCCAGGAGCTCGGCACGAACCTCGTGCTCGGCGCCGCGTTCACGAGCCACATCGGCACGCTGGTCGAGGCCGCGTACAACTGGCTGCCGAACCCGGTCGTGCCGGTGCAGATCACGGTGCAGGTCACCGACCAGCCCGTCGTCGAGGATTTCGGCGTGCGTCTGATCGGCGATGTCGGCCTGCGCAAGCTGTCGTGGTTCTACCCATCGCTGCGGGTGTCGTACCAGGCGCGCGACATCGACCACTCGGGCCTCTCTGGTGGCTTTGCCCTCAACTTCGACTGGTGAGCCTCATGCGGATCTACACCTCCCTCTTCGCGCTGCTCGCCTCGTCGTCGGTCGCTCTCGCCGATGGGGCGGCGCCGCCACCGGCAACCGCGCCGGCGAAGCCTCGCGCCCTGGTCGTCCACGTCGCCCCGATCTCGGCCGAGGCCGGCCAGCCCATCGAGCTCGAGGCGATGATCGACTCGCCGTTCGCCGAGCAGCTCGACGTGCGCTGGCGGCCGATCGGCGACTCGACGTGGCGTGACGTGCGGTTCGAGCGCTCGAGCGCGGGCGGCTGGTTCGCGAGCCTGCCCGCCGCGGCCTCGCCGGGCATCGAGTACTACATTCGCGGCGTCGATCAGACCGGCACCGAGACCGCGCACTTCGCGTCGCAGGCGGCACCGCTCGCTTCGGCGCTCGCGACTGGCGGGGTCGATCCCGTGTCGGCGTGGTGCAGATGCGCGCCCGTACTGGGGACGCG